>CALDEW010000264.1 GCA_937942355.1 uncultured Pirellulaceae bacterium
ATCCACTATAAGGGTAATGGAGGGGCAGGACTCGTTGCCTCATCCACTACCTCCAACCCTAAATCTAAGTTGGCACGCTGGACGAGGGCGTTAGCACAGTCTGAACGAAGATCTGAGATTGCGAAGTGCCAAAACTTCCAATCGACAGCAAGAAAAGAGAAAGTGGTCAGGGGCGGGCTCGAACCGCCGACACATGGATTTTCAATCCATTGCTCTACCAACTGAGCTACCCGACCGCAATTATGAGGGTTCCAAATGAACCAAGAGCGATTGAAGAAGGCGAGATGTTAACTTATCTCGGTCGGAGCTGTCAATCGAAGCTAGTCTTTTTTCCGAAATCGTTAAACATCGGCTTTTAAAGCATAGCCATTATCCATTCCCTTGAGATATTCTCCAAGCCCCAAAAAAAAGCAGTTATGCGATTACAGCTGTGGTATATTGTAGTGTCGTCTGGCTTATTCGGGAGCACGACCTATCGCCCATCCGCGGAACCAAATTCGCACACAAATTACTAACTGAGGACCATGATGCGGGGCAGAGTTAAATTGGCTGCGTTATTCTTAGTTGCGGTCGCGGGCTGCCTCAACTTTCCCCTTTTCGTTGCCTGCCTCAGCGCTCAGACCACTTACACGCCCGACAGCCCAAAAGTTCAGGCGATGGTCGAATCCGCGTTGAAGTATCTGCACTCCGCAAGCGGTTCCAACGAACGCAATTGTTTGGTCGCGTTGTCGATTGTGCAAGCCTCGAAACGGTATCTAGCCGCAGTCCCAGAAGGTGATGAGTTTGTTGATAAGGTGCTCAAGAAAATCCTGAGCGAAGTCAAGGGCGGTTCGCTCCTGAAGCACAAAGAAGTTTATTACCCCTGTCTTGCGTCGATTCTGTTGTGCGAAATGGACGACGTTCGTTACCGCCCGGAAATCAACAAATTGATTGGGGCGTTCGAAGCTCAGCAATTGCCCAACGGGGGCTTCGCCTATCGTGGGCGCAAAGAATGGGATACTTCCCAAACCCAATTCGTTGCGTTGGCGTATTTTGTGGCTCGTCAACATAACATCAACGTCAGCGTCGAATCATCAAAACGAATTCTTGAATTTATGATGGCTGTTCAGAATGGCCGAACTTGGGTCTACAGCCCGTCAGATAAGCAACAGAGGATTTCGATCCATGCGGCTTGCTCAGGTACCGTGTATCTCCTTAGCGATCTGCTTCAGTTGCAACCACGTGTAAAAAAGGTGGAGAAGCGGCGTGCCAAGGGTTTCGGAGCTGATTTGCCTCCAGCGGTTTCTATTTACGTTCCCGAAGTTAACGCCGACGGATCTGATAACGGGCAAGGACAATGGCGAGGCCAAGGTCCGCTGGCAGATGTGAACAAACGCAATCTGTCGGAGGTCAAAGCGAAAGCCAACTCACACTTTGAACAGGTTTTCACTTTACAAACACAAAACTGGCCCTTTTATTATTACTACGCGCTGGAGCGATACGCTTACTTCCGGGAACAAGCCGAAGGTAGCGTTGGCAACGGTTCGATCAGGCGCTGGTATGACCAAGGCGTAGAATTCTTCGCGTCCATTCAGAAAAAGGACGGTTCCTTCCCGGCCGGCCCCGAACCCAACTCGCCCGCCAACGTTAACACAGCCTTCGCGGTGATGTTCCTTGTTCGCAGCAGTGAGATTCTCTCGCTGCCGCCAAGCAGCAGTAGCCTCGCCGGCGGTAACGATCTTGCTTCGCTCAAAGGCCAAAAGTTAAAGCAGCTCAAGGGTGGAAAAATTCAGTCAACCGAAACATCGCAGAATCTCAACGAACTTCTCGATTCGCTCAATCAAGATCTCTCAGGCGAACAATTGGCCACACTGACCGATTCCTTGAAGTCCGCCATTCGCGACTATCAGGATCGCCCGGAAACCTCACGCGCCGAAGCTCAGAGCTTCCTCAGATCTCTGGTAAAGGACAAAAATTACTACAAACGCTTGATTGCCGTTCGATTTCTTGCCGCCGAACAAGACCTCGACAACGCCCCGGCACTAATCTACGCGATGGGCGATCCCGACATACGAATCTGCATCGAAGCCCATAATGGGTTAAGACTAATTAGCCGAAAAATTGATTCCATCCAGCTTTCGGAAACCCCCAATCGAGCCGACCTTACCACGGCAAAGCAACAATGGTCTTCTTGGTATACGAAACTACGCCCCAGCGCGGAACTTTATGATTAACATTTAACTGTCGTCCGCACAGGCCGGTGGGAACCGGACCTACAAAACGCGCCGGCAACGAATTGAATTTAGCACCTGAACACATGACATGAGCTCTGAAACTTCAAAATTTAGCTACGTCAAATCTGAGACAACCGTCTCCAGTTACGACCAGTTGAGCGCTATTTTGGTGGCGTGCATCACGATTTTTGGGTTCATGACAACGATCCTGTTTCTCATTTGGTTGACAACGAATGTTGACTACAACGCGCCGACGGCACTGCCACCCATCGCGGATATTGGTGACACGGGTGACGAAAAACCAGAAGGTTTTGAAGACGACGCGTTCGAACCTGGAGTCGACGAATTTCCAGAGGTCGAAACACCGCAATTAGCACAATCTATCGAAGCGGTCACCGACGCGGTTTCTTCGGTTCGGGCCAATTCCGAAAAGATCAGCGGCGACGCGGATAAAATGGGTAAAGGCAAAGGCTTCGGTGCGCGCGAAGGAGGACCCGGCGGAGGCGGTGGCGAAGGGCTCCCCGAATTCGAACGCTGGAAGATTAACTACGAAGCCGCCGACATCGATACCTACAAAAGACAGCTCAGCTTCTTCGGCATTGACATCGGCGTTGTGCGACGCGACAACGATGATGTTTTCCGAATCAGCGACCCCGCAGGTAAACTGGAAGTCCTTAAGTCATCTCGAGCAAAAGAGAAAAGTCTCTATTTTGCTCATATCAAAAAACGGATGATGCGATGGGACGAATCGATCGCAGCCACCGCGGGCGTCGATAGCAAAGATGCCAACCTGATCCAGTTTTATCCGGAATCGGCCCGGGTCCGCATCCGAACTCAAGAAGCTCAATTTTTAGCCAAAGACCAACGCCTACTTGCCGACATTCGAAAAACGATCATTAAGTTGGCCACACTGGACGATGGATTTGATTTTGTGGTCGAGGATGTCGTCTACCGCAATTAGAATCAGAAATTCAAGCCTTCACACACAAACCACTCCAATCTAACGAAACATACGACGGTCAAAACACAAACCGAGAATTAAATGGAACAGATTTTTACTTATTTAGGCTATGTGATCTACTTGGTCATGGCGATGATCGCTCTTTGGGGAGCCTACTGCGTTGTTATGGTCGCGGCGCGCGTTCGTCAAAAGCAATTCGTTAGCGAAGAACAACAAACCGCGTTCTTGGAGGCCGTCGAAGAACCTTTGTCGCGCGGCGAATATAATGCGGCCGCAGAGGTCTGCGACGGTGACCGCCGGGCGACATGCCAGTTGGCTGAACTGGCGATCAACAACCGCAAACTTGGGTTTTCGAAAGTCAAGCAACTAATCGCCGACCGGTTCCAGCGCGACGTTCTGCAGGATCTGGAATATCGGCTCAGCTGGGTCTACACGGTGATCAAAGTGGCTCCGATGATCGGGCTGTTGGGAACCGTTTTGGGGATGATGGCCGCTTTCGCGAAACTCGCGATTCCAAACGCGAATGTCGAAGTCGCCAAATTGGCTCAGGACATTCAGTTCGCGCTGATCACTACTGCCCTAGGTTTGACGATCGCGATTCCTTTCGTGCTGTGTACCGCCTACATCAACGTTCAAATTAAAAAGATGGAAGATTTGGTCTCCTACGGTGTAAACCAATTTCTGGAGATCTTTCGCGAGGCCAACATCCGTTTCCCCAAAAGTTAGCCCGAAACACATTTTGAAATCTGCATTTTGTTCGGTGGATCTTGTTAAAGCTCCCAGCCCGACGCAGATATCACAAATCCCTTTTCACCCGCCGGGAGGTTTCACAGCCTCCGCCGCATTTTCGATGTTGGCAGCATGAGTAAAACTGACACACAACTGACACTTAAAAAACGAAAGCAGAATCCCGATGACGGGGAACTGGATATCACTCCGATGATTGATATCACATTTCTCCTGTTGGCGTTTTTCGTCGTGGTTTCGAAAATGGATCCGCAACAAGCCGTCGATCTGCCGCGCGCGACCTTTGGTGTCTCCGTTCAAGACAAGGATGCCGTCGTTGTCATTGTGGGTAAGGCAGAAGAGGGAAGTGAAGACCAAATTTTCCTTGGACGATCAAAGGATCCATCCATCGCCGTCACTGGCACCGATCCCGACACGATAGAAGAAGAGGTGGCCACATATATTCAGGGCGAACTATCGGCCAACCCCGAGAAAGATGCGGTGATGATCAAAGCCGAAGGGAACGTCAAAGTCGGATTGGTGGAAACGGTACGCAAAGGTATCGCCCAAGCCGAACTGAGTGAGTCTCGTAAACTGTATGCGGGAATCAAGGAGGAGCAGCAATGACCGATGAACCCGAAAATCCTGACAACGAACCGAGGCAGGGCAGTGACGAAAATCGGTTCGACTTAAGCGTACCCACCGGCAAATTTGCTGACGATGACGATGGTTCGCGGCCGGACGTTGAGAAATCCAAAAAAGTAGAAGCTGCCGAAAACTTAGCTTCGGCCGAATCCTACAAATCGATGGGCTGGAAGGGGATCGACGAACAGGACGATGACGAAGAAGAGCCGCCGGTATCATTTGGTAAAAAAGAGAAAATCCCCGAAGATGAACTCGACATGACGCCCATGGTGGACGTCACGTTTCTGTTGCTGATTTTCTTCATGGTAACCGCATCTTTCACGCTGCAAAAATCCATGCCGCAACCGCCGGCTTCATCAGACGAAGCCAGCATGAACGTTCAGGAAGAAGAAGATGCCAAGGACTACGTCGAAGTCATCATCGATCAAAACAACACTTACTATGTCACCTCCCGCGGTGAAGAAGAGCGCGAAGCACCCAGTGAAACAGAAATGCGAACGCTGGTCAAAGATGCCGTCGACACTTTCAACCCCGAGCGGATGGTAATCACCGTTCATGTCGATGCAACCTATGCCAGATACATTACCGCTTGCGATGCGGGTCAGTCGAATAACCTGACCATCGAAGCCAAGACAACAGACATTGAATTTTAGGTGTGTGAAATCCCTGAACGGGTCGATGCCAACGGTCAGTTCCCCTTCCGTTAAAAAACCGAATCATGAATCAACCGGCGGCACAACAACCGTCAACTGGAAGTTCGAAAGTAACGAATGTCACCCAATAAGTTAATCAACAAACTCGAAGCACTCGACAAGCTTGATCCGCGGATCATTGCGAAGCTGCGCGAACAGGTCGGTGCTTCCAAGACGCCTCCCAAAGCGACTTCGATTCTCAAGTACTTGGTCAAAAAGAATCTCATCTCCGAGTCCGAAGCAAAGAAGATTCTCAAGTCCGATAAGAACAAACCAGCGGAAAAGAAACGAGCCGCCAGTGCCGAAGAATTGGTCGTGATCGCTGCCGAAGAAGAAGCTGAAATCGCGGAGGTCGAAAATTCGCTTTCGGAAGTCATCGATCCCGACGAACTGAGTCTTACCAAGGCACCCAAAGGCCGGAAACCAACGTTAGCAGATTCATTTGACGACATGCCTGCCGCTGAGGTCGCCACCACCAGCTATGGCGGTTCCGTAAACGATGGCTCTGCCCCCGGAAATAAGAACTATAAGAAATGGGACACCAAAAATCAGTGGACCAGCAAATGGCCCTTCATCGGTTTTGGCGTTCTGTTGCTGCTGATCATGATCGGAAGTTTCCTCGCAATCTGGCTCGGCGGCGTGGACGCGGACAAACAGTACGCCGCGGCGATCAACAGCATCGACAAACTGACCTATGCCGACGCCGAAGAGAAGTTCTCCAATTATCTCAAAGACAATCCCAACCACAAATTCGCCGACGACGCGCGGGCGCTGCGCGTCAAAGCGATCATGCGGAATAAATTTTCCACCAAGCGTTGGTCCGAAACAATTCAAAGCGGTCAAACGCTGTTGCCTGAACTCAGCCAGCAAGAAAACAACAAGCTGTCGAAGATTCGAGAAGATGTCGGATTGATGCTTTCGGAGTCTCTGTTCCACGAGACAGAATCTGCGGTCAAACTGGAAACGCTTGCCGAAATGGAAACCAGCGTTGAAAAGCTGACCAAGTACTACAAATTCATTGACAACCCTAACTATCTTTCGGGTACACAGCGTAAAAGCCAACGCGTTTCGACGTATCTGGCTGAGATAGAAAACAACATCCAAACCGTCAATGGTCTGATCAATAAAGAAAAAGATTACGCAACGACGTTGGTTGATATCAAACAGTTAGGTGACAACCGCGAAACCGATAAGGCGTTCGAGACTTACATTCGGATGACACGCGAGTATCCTGACTTGGCAGCGCGGCAGGAACTGCGCGATTTGATGAAGGGCATCAGCAAAACGGAAGAGGATCTGGTCAAACCGCTGGACCAAGCCACCGTCACACAAACCAGTGCTCCTGCTTCTCCGCTTTCGGCTTCGGTCGTGCTTGCCTCCACCGTCGGCGAACAAGTCAACGGTCTGCGCGATGAGGTGATTGCGGCGCTGGTCGACGGCGCCGTTTATGGTTTCGACGCGGGGACCGGCGAAGTACGCTGGAGACGTTTTGTTGGGCTGCAAACGGCTTATCCCCCCAAAGCGTTTGATCTCGATACGGTGATTGTTTTCAATCTACTTCGCAATGAAGTGATGAAGATTCAACTGGACGATGGCGCTGTCATTTGGCGTGCCCTCATCGACGAACCCTTCTTTGAACCGACCTTCAACGAGCAACAAGTGCTGGTAACGACGCAGTCGGGAAGGCTGATTTTGATTGACGGAACCAGCGGCGAAATGGTCGGTGGTGCCAAGATTCCTCAAGCCGCGAATTCGGGTGGTTTGATCGCAAATCGCGCTCCCGTGTTGTATCAACCAGGTTCCTATTCGAACCTTTACGCGATATCGACAACAGATTTCCAGTGCAAGGAAGTGCTGTACTTGGGCCATTACCGCAATAGTATTCCAGTCCCACCGGTTTCTTGGTCAGGTTACATCATCATGGTACGCAACGGCGGCGATTTTGCTGATCTGTTGATACTTAAGCCAGATGAAACGGGCCTGAACCTACAGGTCAACCAGATCATCAATCGCGTCACTGACTCGCAAATCAATACACCGATCGCTTATTTTGGTCGCGGTTTGATTTTATTTGGTGACGACGGTGATATGCGGATTCTTGAACTCAATCCCGGCAACGAAATCAGCCCTGTAACCGTGCTGGCGAAAGAACAATACGATACGCAGGGGCAACGATCCTACATCGCGCATAAGGGTTCCAACATTTGGGCTGCGGGCAAAGGGTTGCGACGTTACAAAGTTCAACGCAGTTTAGGCCAGTTCAAAAACGAAGAAGTCATCGAACCGGGAGATGTTTTCCTTGGCCAGCCCACCGTCATCGACGACAAGATCTTCCATGTTCGCCGCCGAGCAAATTCCAACATGGCGTCGGCCTCACTGGTCGATGGCAAATCACTAAAACCGATTTGGCGAACCGATTTTGGTGGTCCCCTTGGCGGCGTGACTGAAAGCGATGCCGGACTGACGGCAGTGAACAATCAAGGCGACGTTTTTGATGTTTCAACAAACGATATTCGTTCTGGCGTTGCCAAACGCGCCATCATCTCCAGTGAAGTGATTGAAACGCTTAAGTTCGATCAAATGATGGACATGGGCGCCGATGCTTTCGTGATGGCCAACACGCGCGGCGCGAAGCAACTCTTGTTTTATGAAAAAGGGGCCAACAAAAGCAAATTGTTCGAAATGGGTATCGAAGCTAACGACCAACCTCAACAACCGCCCATCATTGTCGGCGAAAGTCTTGTCGTCGCTTCGCAGCAGGGACTGGTAACCAAAATCGACCCTCGTAATGGCCGTATCATTGGATCCCCATTTTTGCCACCGGTAACTCCAGGCATGAAAGTTCCTTGGCAGCCGCTGGTTCCGATCACCAGCAACGTATTCGCAGCAGCCCACTCATCGGTGCAGGATGCGAATACCCAAATGCCCAGCATGCTGTATTTCCTGTCAGCCCAAAACGATGAATCAATTTCAAAAGTGGCTGAACTTAAGTTCGATCAGTCGATCGTCTCAGCAATCGTAACCGACGGCAGTGATATCTTTGGCGTGCAAAGCGACGGAGAATCAGATTCGTTGTTTCAAGTCGCCGCAGGAAGGCAGCCTTCGATCTCGGCATCGCAAGGGATGGGAAATCGTTATATCGCCGGTCCTTGGCTGGTGGGTGATCTGCTGTTGGTGCAAATGGATAATGATACGCTAACCTGCTTCGACAAATCGCTTCAGCAAAAATGGTCGCTGCCGATCGGGAACGTCCAAATCTCCTCAATCCCATCTGATACTAACGGTGGTTTGATGGTTGTCTTTGCCAGCGGACGGATACTGAAATTGAACGCAGGGCAGGGGACGATCGAGAAACAACTGGAGCTGGGGCAACCGATCACTGGTGAACCTAAGTTCATAGGTGATTCAGTAGTGTTGAGAGGCTCAGATGGAACTGTTCATATGCTCAAAGCGAGTGAGCTTGAATAGATCGTTAATTCGGAATTTCCAATTTCCAATTTCCAATTTCCAATTCAAAATTCAAAATTCAAAATTCAAAATCCGAAATCCGAAATCCGAAATCCGAAATCCGAAATCCGAAATTTCAAATCATAAATTTTCAACTTCGCATTTAACCGTGAATCTAAAACGCCAACATCCCAGCAGCATGCTCCAACGCCTGACAATTTTTGTCACCGCGTTCCTGGCCATGATTTACCTTCTCCCGTCGGCAGAAGCTCAGATCATTAAACGCGAAGACATTGAAAAACCGCTGCTTGAGGGGGAACCGTTCGATCTAGTCCAACTGGACAGGGCAAACAAAGGCGCTTTGATCCGAATCGTTGCTCAAAACAAACTTCCTCAACCGTTTCCCAAACAGGGTGATCTGGTATTTGAGTTCCTGCACGATTCCGAGGGACTGCTTCAAGTACCCTATGGTGCGATCGCCAAATACGAATCCTTCAGCGACCTTGTGGTTGCTGAAGCGAATGATTTTTTGGATTCGCGCGAATACGGCAAAGCGTTTCGCAATCTGCTTTACGTTTACGACCGCGGTGGCAAAAACGATAGCCAATTGGTCCAAACACTTCGCACCTGTTTGTTTAAGGATGCAAAGAAGCGTTTTGAGGACGAGGAATTTGAATTAGCGCTCTCCATTTTTGAAGACCTTTACCAAGACAAACCTAACTTCAAAGTCCCCGGCATCAACCGCGAATTGGTCGACATCATCATCGACTGCTATGACGGAATTCTTCGACAGAAATTCGAAGATGGGCGATACGAAGCGATTAAAGAAACCGTCAGAGGGCTGAAAGTCCGCTACGGCCGCGCCGCAGAACGTTTGACAAAGGGCTGGAACAAGCGATTCGATGAGAAGGCTATTAAATTACTGGCCGAGGCAAAAGAATTGGCTAAGGCAGGGCAGGGCAGGGAGGCACATGTCAGGGCCAAACAAGCCGAACGCACCAGTCCCGGACGAAAAGATACTGAGATCGTTCAAGAAGCGCTGATGAACGAATTCCCGTTGATCGTCGTTGGAGTCAGCCAATCCACCGATCAACCCGCCCCCAATAAAATTAACGACTGGGCTGCTCGTCGCATCGGCAGGTTGATCCAGCGCAGTCTTGTCGAAATCACCGGTCTCTCCGATGAAGGAGCGCGTTATGAGTTCCTCAACGGGACGATCAACCGAATCGACGATGTAGGGTTGGTCTATGCGATCGACATTGATCCAACCATAGATAAGCTAGGCGTGCCCAAAATCAGCGCAATAGAACTAGCAAACCGGTTGCTGTCCAACGCCAACCCCAGCAGCTCTATTTTTGATCCGACGTGGCGTCGAATTTTAAAGACCGTGGAATTAGTCTCCGACACACGCGTCATCATTACGCTTCAGCGGCCCTTCGTCAGGCCCGAAGCGCTGATGAAGGTCGGTTACCCTTTTCAGAATCAGTCAGACGACGCAACTTCAACTCAAAGTGACGTGCAAAACGGCGTCTATGCATTGATTAATAGGGACTCGATGTTCTCAACATTCGAACTCAATCCGCGCTACCAAGCCAAAGAAGACCAGCAGCACCCAGTCATCATTGAACAGTCGTTCCGCACCGACTCCGACGCCGTTGACGCACTGCTACGAGGAGAACTTGATGTGGTGGATCGGATTCCTCCCGGCGATATAGCTCGGCTGAAAGAAACCGAAGACATTCAAGTCCGTTCTTATGTCGTGCCTACCGTTCATTTCCTGATTCCAAAAATTCGCGGCGATCTCGCGGGCAACTTCCGCTTCCGCAGCGCGCTTTCCACCGCCATCCCACGCGACTCAATCGTCGTCGACGTCATCGGCCGCGGTCAGAAACTCGATGGCTGCGATCCGATCACAGGACCGTTTCCGTTAGGTGGAGATGACAACGACCAGATCTCTTACGGATATGATTTGAGAGTCAAGCCTTTGCAGTTCAGCGACAAACTGTCGATGGTGCTGACCAAACTGGCGATCACCAAACCGGGCGCCACCGAGGAACCCAAACCACCGTCGATCGTGATGGCTCATCCCTCCAGCAGCACTGCCAGAACCTGTGCCGAAGCGATCGCTCGGGCTTGGAACGCCGCCGGAGTTCGCACGACCCTACGGGCCTTACCGCCGGGCGAAGCGACGCCGCCGGACAATCAATGGGATATTCTATACGCCGAAACCTTCATCGAAGAACCGCTGATCGACGCGGTGCGATTGTTTGGGGACAACGGATTAACCAACAACGTAACCGCCCCGGTCGAACAGTCGCTGCGGAACGTGGTGACATCGCAAACATGGCAGGGAGCCTGTCTGGCGTTAAGAAACATCCACCGCCAGGTCAGCGTCGACCTATCGGTGATTCCGCTCTACCAAGTCAAAGAGCACTACGCTTTTCGCTCCAACGTCTATGACGTCGGACGCAATTTAGTCCACCTCTACCAAAACGTAGACCGGTGGAAAATCGAAACCATCGCCATGGCTCAACGCCGCAAAGCCGAACAAAACAAACGCTGATCTTTCTTGCCCATCCGGCATCGTTGGATCTTACAATCCCAATGGTTGAACAGACCTTGAACCACTTTAAACATAATTTGATTCGTCGCAGAATGGTTTCAGCCTTCATCGCCGCGCTGTTGCTGGCGGTTGGGCTACCGACCTCGGTGCTGCATGCCCAAGCGGACGAAACTTCGACGGAGGCGGTCGAAAATCCAGCAACCAAAGCACCAACCTCGTTTCGGTCGGTACGTATGGAAACGGCACCCAACGTTTCCCAACGTGCTTGGGAATCACGGCCCTACCAGGTCGCGGTTTGGATCTGCCATCGCGGCGAACCCCAATTGGTCTCCGTGGAAGGGCGTTTGGTCAAAGAGATTGAGACCTTCTGTGAATTGTTAGATCCTAGTGCATGGTTTGTTAACGCGGGCACTCCGCCGCCACACTGGCGGAATATGCTGTATGCGAATTTTGAAAACACCGAAGGTTTCACCGGTTTTGAATCGGACCCTGAACTTCAGTTCTACGACAAACTGATGGTCGTTAGGTTATCGCAACAGGGTTCGTCAACCCATGTGTCCGTCCGCGAAGTCGATCTCCAGACCGGGCAATGGGGGCCCGTCGTCGACCACACCGCCAGTTCGATCAATCATCTCGGTTCACTCATCGGTAGCGCCGTTGGCGATGCGTTCATGCCGCTGGCCAAAATCGAACGCGTCGATGAAAAAGACAAGGTTCACATACGCGCCCGGGCGTTAGAGGCTTGTGTCCGCGTTTCATTCGCTGACGACGCCGTTGCCGAAGTTGAACCGATTACCAGTTCACCTGTCTACGTCAGAGACGATGACCGGTTTCTTCCGATCATTCGCAAAACGGATCGTTCGGGTGACTTGGTTTCTTTGGATCCCATTCCTTTTACGTTTCTGACGCTCGATTCGATCGACGGTAGCGGCATTGTCGCCTCGATCCAGTCCAGCCAACGCGCCCCGTTGTCTCAGCGGAAAAGTAAACGGTCTCAGAAACTTGCCATCGTGATCCGCCCCGTGCAGCGGTCCTCGGTATTACACCTGCAGTCTTCTGTCGGTCCCAAAGAGACGCCTAAGCCGTTAGAAGGTTACGAAGTTTGGGCGCGCAAACCTGGCGACAGCAAAGATGTCGAATCTGAGTTTCTAGGAAAAACGGATTGGCAGGGTAACGCGACGATTCCGCCAAGCGATTCTGGATTACGTTTGCTCTACATCAAACGTGGCTCGCGTGCGTTGCGGAAGCTTCCGGTGATTCCGGGATTCAAACATCGTTTAGTCTCTCAATTGCCCAACGATGACGCGCGGCTATTTGCCGAAGGCGTTATCAAAGGTTACGGCAACGAACTCATCAATTTGGTGGTGCAACGTGAACTGTTGGAAGCGGATATCGAGAGCGCTTTGGAAGGCGACCGCTTTGAAGAAGCAAAAACAAGGATGCGCGAGTATCAGGATCTTGAAACGCCCGCTGATTTGAAGGTCCGGATGAGCAACGAGGAGATTCGTTTGAAGTCGATGACCAGTGACGAACGCGAGTTTGATTACATTTCGAAAATGTTCGGCAATCTCCGCCAGCTGCTCAACTCAAAGGTCTCCGGATCGCGCGCGATTGAACTCCAGCAGCGTATTCAACAGCGTATGCGGGAAAAGGGAGCGGCCGGTTAATCGCCGCTTCTGTGCGGCTGTTGTCGCAAAAGGGGCTAAAAAGCGAAAAACCTGCGTTGCCCAATCAAGAATCGTCTTATAAAATGCCGAAACGTCGAAGTTGCTGGCTGAAGGTACGCAGCCTTGGAAGATCGACAATCCAAATCAAAAACAACTATTAGAAGAACCGAATTAACTAAGGCAAACATGAGTAGCGAACGCGAAAGAGAACTACGTCGCCGCCGAAAGCGTCGTAAATCAGTAACAAAAATCAAAGCTCGTGCTGCAAAAGCTTCCGCATCCGAAAAGGAAGTTTTGGCGGGTAAGCTGCGGAGTCTGACTCCAGGCGCTGAAGAATTGATTAAGCGCCTCAAGCTTGAGTCGTAGGCTTCCCTCAGAGGAAAACCTTAGAAAAGTACAAAGCCCTGAGCTGCCAGCCAAGCTGCTGTTAGCGGAAGGGTTTTTTTCGTAGACGGCCTTCAGTCGTCAGTCACAATTGGCTAGAGATAGAGAAAACAAATGCTCCCTATTAAAGACTTTTCTCTCATAAAACAGTGCGTCATTAAAAGCCTTTTGCTTTTGCTACTGTTGCTGTCTTCACTGGAACTATCTGTCTGCGCCCGCGCTGAAGATCCGCCCGCCTCAGAATCCAACCAAGCCAAAAAGATCGTCGTTTGCTCCACCACGCAGATCGCCGACTTCGCTCGCAACATTGCCGGTGATCAATGGGAGGTCAAATGTGTGCTGGGGCCCGGCCAAGACCCCCACAGTTACCGAACAACGGCGACCGACAGTCGCGACGTTGCCGGCGCGGATCTTTGTTTGGAAAACGGCTGGAACTTGGAAGGCCACGGCTGGATGCGGACACTGGCCGAAAATTCTCAACGCCCCATCCGCACTTGCGTCGAAGGTGTCACGCCGCTGCAAACAGAAGATGAAACAGGAGAAGTCAAAGATCCGCACGCTTGGATGGATCCAGAGAACGCCTGGATCTATGTGAAGAACATCCGCGATGGGCTCTCCGAAGTTGACCCCGACAATGCGGATCTGTTTTCTGCCCGCGCCGACCTTTATCGTTACCAATTGAAAGCGCTAAGGGCCTGGATCGCGACGGAGGTTAACAAGATCCCACTCCAACGTCGAGTGTTGGTGTCGCATCACGATGCATTTGGTTATTTCTGCCATGCGTTTAAATTCGAAGCACGTAGCCCGCAGGGATGGTCCACGGCCGAGCTCAAAGGCGTCAGCCCCACCAAGCAAAAAGAGATCGCCCAGATGATTCGCGACGAAGGTGTGAAGAGCATTTTTGTCGAAACCACGCTGGGGAAGGAAATGATTGAGTCGATCGCTAAAGAGGCTGGTGTGAAAATCGGTGGCGAACTTTACTCCGACGCAATGGGCGAAGAGGGTTCCGCCGGCGAAACCTATATTGGGATGATGCGCGAAAATGTTCTCACCATCGTCGAAGCGCTCAAGTAGGCCCGGCCGAGCCGAACCAATGAGAATTCATTCCAAAACAAATACACAAAAATCAAGTTCAGTTTTTCAACTGCCAAAATAAAGAGGCGCTGTTCCGGCATCCGCACTGGAACGTTCAACGCAGACGGAGACTTTTGCCCAATGGCAATGCCGTAGCTGCGCCTATCGGCTTGATACGGCCTACTGCGCTCGACAGACGGCCTCATAAAGGGGGGCATTAGGCACGTGTTGAGCCTGCCCTGCCCAGTGTTGGAGGTTGGTAAACCGGCCCCATAATGCTATTCTAAGTGTCACCTATCTCAGGACACAGGTGCTACCGGTGTCCTCAGCGGAAATGCAAAGTCAAGAATTGCGAGCGATTTGCAATTCTCCTGCTGGTGTCCTAACGCCAAACATGGAAACCGGCCCCGCGAAAGAAGAAACCAAAAGAGCCCTGACCTCCCATGCGACCGCTAATCACTATTCTTTTGGTCTGTTTTCTAATCGGCGGAATGTACGGCTATTTGAAGTTCGCGGATTCGGTTAAGCGTCCCGATGCAAACTATCAAGCCACGCCCGAACAAAAAATAGTCACCGCAGAAATCCACCGATCGGCGCCTTTATACGCCGATGCGGGATTTGATGTGGCCGCGTTGAAAGTCGACTTCAAAAACGAAACGCTTCTTCAAGAACAAAACAACGTGCCTGCCGACCAACCGATTTCCATCGAACTTCCTGAGGTGGAGAAAGGACGCAATACGGTCGGCGTCTTCGCAAACTTCGAAGACCCGGAAAAATTTCTAAGCGACACCCCATCACCGTCTCTATTCGCGATCGACGTTGTCATCCGAGTTGACGGCAATGAGATTCAGCGGCAAACCTTCAGCAGCCAAACTTCCACCACGCCCGTCGGTGGCCAAGTCACTTTCGACACCACCGTAACGCGTCAATAAAACTTCCAACCTCATGATTGCCAACGCCAAAAATTCTGACGACGTCCCTGCGATCAAGGTGCAACACCTGACCGTCAGCTACGGTCCGGTGCCAGCGCTGTTGGACGTTTCGGTCGAGATCCCTCAAGGCAAACTGGTAGGCATCATCGGCCCCAATGGCTCCGGCAAATCAACGCTGATGAAATCTATGTTGGGCTTCATCAAACCCGATGTCGGCACGGTCGACATTTTTGGCACCGACGTTTCGCAAGTCAAAGGGCGCGTCGCTTACGTGCCTCAACGGGGCAGCGTCGATTGGGATTTCCCAATCACCGTGCGTGAAGTCGCCGCGATGGGTAGGTACTCCTACCGCCGCTGGTGGCAAGACCTCAAGAAAGAGGATTTTCGATTGGCTGACGAGGCCTTGGAGAAGGTCCGCATGTCGGATTTCAAGGACCGCCAAATTGGACAACTATCTGGCGGCCAACAACAGCGCGTCTTTATGGCTCGGGCGCTGGCTCAAGACGCAGACATCCTGCTGCTGGACGAACCCTTCGCCGGCGTCGATGCGGCGACGGAGCGCGCGATCTTGGACGTTTTGCAAGAAACCAAAGAAGCCGGCAAAACCGTCGTGGTTGTGCATCACGACCTTGGTACCGCTGCCGAGTACTTCAATCTGATCATCTTGTTGAAGCAGCGGCTGTTTGGGTTTGGGACACCGCGCCAAGTGCTCAACCAGAAACTGCTTTCTGATGTCTACGAAGGCAATCTGAAGGTCTTCGCTGAATTGGCCAGACACCCCAGTGACGAGGTCGATGGCGGATAGCATGGCTGAATTCTTCACTGAACTACAACTCAACTACGGTTACTTGATCCGTCCCCTAATCGTCGGCACGCTCGTTTCGATCGTCTGCAGCGTCGTGGGTTGCTTTATTGTGTTACGCCGGATGGCGTTTCTGGCTGATGCGATCGCGCATTCGATGTTGGCGGGTGTCATCGGTGGATATCTGCTGATGAAAGTCTTCTATCAACAGGACTCGAACTTAACGGCGATGCTGATCGGAGCGATCCTCGCGGGCATTCTCACCGTCGCGATGGTTGGCTTTGTCACGAAATTTTCGCGTGTCAAGCAGGATACCGCGATCGGCATTATGTACACGGGGATCTTTGCGTTTTCCGCGTTCTTCATCTCGCTTGGGTCGGTCAGCAAATACATTCAGATCGACATCTATCACTTCATTATCGGCGATATCATGGCCGTCGATAATAGCGAACTTTGGTTGCTGGCGATTGTGGCTTCGATCGTATTGCCGGTCGTAATTCTTTTTTACCGCCCGCTTCAGCTGACAACCTTTGACCCAATTATGGCTGCCGCGATCGGCGTGCCGGTCATGGCGGTAGAGTATTTGCTGACGGCCTGCACTTCTTTAGTAGTCGTCAGCGGTGTCCAAATCGCGGGTGTGATATTGGTGGTCGCGCTGATCATCACACCTGCCGCCACAGCCTATTTGCTGACCGATCGGCTGGACAGGATGATTATCACGTCGGCAATCGTCGGCGTATTATGTTTTTGGCTGGGTTTTGTTGTAGCCGTGTTTTTAGGGACCGAACCTGGAGCGACGATCGTGGTCATGATGACCGGCGTCTTCCTTGGCGGACTTGTGTTTGCGCCCAAGTACGGTTTGTTGGCCGATTGGATCCGCAAGAGTAACACCGTTCCGCAAGAGATGATGGAAGACGTGCTCGGTTGTGTTCTGCGAGCCAAAGGAAAATCCGTTCCGGTAACCGAAGTCCTCAAGCACATCAAAAAGCCGGCGCCTCGAGTACGTAAAAGTATCACGATGCTTGAGCGACAAGGGCTTCTGGATGTGGATAACGATAAAGTCCTCTTAACCGACGATGGACGCTTCCAAGCAAAAAAATTGGTGCGTGCACATCGTCTGTGGGAGACATATCTTGATCGAACCGGCGCGTTGCCCAAAGAGAAAATCCACGATACGGCTCACCTGCTGGAGCACATCAGCGACGAAAAAACGGTCGAGTACTTGGACGATAAATTGGGGCACCCCGTCACCGACCCCCATGGCAGCATCATCCCCAACGATTCTGAACTGGTCGTCGGAAAAGATCTGTTATTGAGTGTTCTGCGTGACGGCAATCGCGCGACGGTCGTGAAAACTAACGGTGTGGCCGCCTCTTCGGACCTCAAAGTTGGCGAGCAGATCACAATGGGGCCACGCACCGACGGCGGACAAATCTGGGTGGTCGTCACCAGCGCTGGAGAAAAGCTAAGCCTAACCCACGACGAAGTTGATGCGGTCGTCGTCCGGTTGCTTGAAGATACGTAAACGCTCGGATTTTTGCCAAATAATCTACACTCCATAGAGAACTAACTATCAAGCTCCTTTTTTATTTGAAGCGAACGCGGAGCAAAGACTGCGGAAGTAAAATATTGAGTGCAAGATTTTGAACCACAGAGGGCACAGAGATCACAGAGGAGTTGGACCTGAATAAGATGCCGAGAACCGTTGATTTTCCCACGCCCACCAAACTAATTTGTTTCGCCGTGCTGGCTGTAATGATGGTTGGATGTCGGGGAAATCCTCAGTCCATTTCCTCAAACATCGGTTCCGAAGAAACAATTTGCTTTTTTGACTTGTCGACTCTGGGCAAAGTACAAGAAGGCGACTTGAAAATGTTGGATGGCTCCATCCTTCCTTTAAAAACAGATGTTGAATATGCTGAAGGTCCGCAGGGAGAGATACTTAGCCGAGTGTTACACACCTATGACGAGAGCATAGAAGAAGAGC
>CALDEW010000265.1 GCA_937942355.1 uncultured Pirellulaceae bacterium
GGGCAGTGTTCCAACTTAGATTTAGGGTTGGAGGTAGTGGGTGAGGCAACGAGTCCTGCCCCTCCTGTGCCTTTTGGTTTAGCCTTTAGTGCATCGTTTAATGCAGCCGCAGGATTCGTGGCCTCATCCACTACTTTTAAATTAAAACGTAACGCTGCACTAGTGTGTCTCGTGCACGCCGCTGTCTCAATGATTACCAGAGCCTTTGAGCCGTTTTGGCATTGGAAGCACGCCACAACGTTCCCGCGGCAACCGCTTTCTTCAATATAGCGTAGTTATCAAGAGTTTTCTGATCGGGGAGCCAAATTCTCATCCAAATTGAGCTGCTTGAGTATCGACTTTGGAAATTCTTCTAGCGTTCTAATTTTCACTCTTCGAATGAATAGCTCTGCACCCTCGGACTGAATCTGGATTTTGCCAGATTCGAGTTTGTCCCCTTTACCGTCGACACCCACACGCGCGTCGGTCAGTGCCATGACAGCTTTCCCATTGATCACGTGAATCGCTCGGTTCCCGATGGTGAAAACTTCAGCCGTGTTCCATCCCACAGGATTTCCATGGTCCTTCAAGCGTCTCGCAATTTTCAGACGTGTTTGCTTCTCGCCTGGTTGGAAGATCGGTCGTTGTTTTCCTGAAGGGGTATTTGTTGCTACAACAGCAGAAGTGTTGCCAAGACAGAACAAATCACCGTAGTCACGTTCCATTATTTGACACTCAAGACAATCCATCCAAGTAGACGCGTAAGCCCCAAAAGGACCGTTGGAGTGGTACAAAAGGCCGCTGTCTCGGCCAAGTTCCATCCTTGGAATGTACTTTTTCTTGCCCCACTTAAAGTCTAATTTTATGTGGTAGTTAGAATAGTCCTCTTTGCTGGTCAGAGCACCATATATTTCACCGGTGATACGGACTACAGGTTCGCCTTGATCAATGCTGGCACTGAACACCCCAAGTGGGTCGTTGTTGATTCCCATTGGGGTACCGATCTTGAAGTTCTCGGATCTCGGCGTGTCTTCGGGCAATCCTTCTACCGAGGGATGCGGCACACCCAAGAATTTATCCCACTTCGATAGTTCAACATCTAACAGGCTGGTCCAGTTGTGGTTGTCCGTTGTAGAGCTTGTTTCCGACGTAGACCTTGATTCTTCCGACGGATCGTCGAGTCTGCGAATCCAAATGTTGCGAAACTGCACCGGACAACGGTGGTTCTGAATTCTCAAAGGCAGTTTGGCTGGATGCGACGTGTATTTCGAAACAGGACGGATGTCAGTAGGCCCTTTGAATGCGACATGACTCTGAACAAGAACGCCGTTGTGAAAAACAGTAGCGTAGGCAGGAGACACCAGTTCCCCGGATTCATCAAATCGGGGAGCTTTAAATGCGATGTCATAGGATTGCCATTGCCCAGGCTCACGGCAGACGTTTACTTTCGGAGGCGTCTGCGCGTACAACGCAGCACATTGGCCATTGGAGTAAGTTTTGTTGTTGCGAGAGTCAAGAATTTGAACCTCATACAGGCCCATAAAATAGACTCCACTGTTGCCGCGATGTTGCCCCTTACCGGAGATTTTCGCTGGCACTGCAAATTCCAAGTGCAACTGACAATCACCGAAGGATTGTTTGGTCTCGATGAAAGGATTTCGTCCTGAAACGATGACGTGGTCTTCCGATGCTCTCCATTGCTCCGCCCCACGGAAAGCAGAAAGGTCAGTTCCGTCGAGCAAAACAATTGCGTCTGATGGAGGTCCATCATCAGCGGTGACGCTCTCAACCTTGGGAGGCGCGGGCGATGGTTCCTGCGCTGCACAAATGCCAAACGCAATTAAGTTCGCAAGTATCGCGAGGTAAAAGACCACAAAGGATTTTAAGAACATGGGCAAAGCTTTTGATGCTCATCAATGAGAATGCGTAGAAATACTGGAAAACAAATTTTGCTCACCTGCATTGACTTTACTCCAAAAAATCCCGGGTAGCGCCAACCAAATAAAGATTATTTACGCAACGTTGACCTCGCCGCCCAGCGATCGGAGCGAAGATTAGTTAAATTCTATAACGGGGTCGATCAAAACGACTTGATCGTAAGATATTGCTCCACAATCGGTGGTGATGATTGTCAAAAAGCGACCTTCCGGCGGCAAGGGAACATTGATCTGCTTCTCTCCATCGGATTTTCTAAAGCCCAATCGACTGGCCAACAGTTTTCCATCTACCAAAATGCGGATGTCCGCTTTCGAAAGATCCGTTCGGTCAGGTTCCCAGTCATCTTTGTTGTCAAGATTTGCAACCAGTGAGCTGAAATTAGTCGCGCGCCTGCCGTAGTGTTTCTCGATTGCATCGAGATCGAAAGTGATGCCGACATTTGAGTGGACGCCCATCAAGCCTTGCCTTGATTTTTTTAGAAAACGAAGGACAGATTTACGTGTTTGCCCTCCCCAAAAGTGTTTGTTAAAGATGAATTCTGGAGTTCCAATGTTCCGCCGCGCCCACACAGGCCCGGATGTTTTTCCTTCGTTGGGAGGTAATTCTATGCGGGTGCCAGAAGAGTCCGTCTGCACGTCTTGCCCGCCTGCATTGGGAATGAAGATACCATCAAGCAAAGGATGCCATGTTGCCGCGCGATAGACGTCTTCGCTATTGGGCTGTACTAACCCCTCTAACCCCCGTTTTTTAAGCGCGGACTCTTCAAGGTGATATCCCGTCTCAGGTGAAACGGCCATTCCAATGTGTGGAGTTAAAGGTTCGTAACCCGCAAAGACATCCAACAAGCTCACTTCTTCGCTGGAGACCTTTTTCGCGGACATTTTTCTCGAAAATCGCACCTCCATAGACGAATCTAAGGCAGCGATGCCACCGTCGTTGACACGGGCTGACATTCCCTCTGACAGCAGTAAAGTACTTTTGGATCCATCAACTCGCGGTAGCGTTGATAGCTCGACTTTGCCTTCGAGAACGCAAACGTCAGTGTTGTTCAAATGGTCAACGACAACGCCAAACTCAGTGCCCAAATCGAGAACTTTCGCTCCAGGAGTCGTTAGGGTGAAATCACCTTCACTGACCATACCTGTAAGTTCTCCTCGTTCGATCATCCCTGATTCTGGACCAACCACCACAACCGCCGAAGGAGCACGGATGATCAAGGAAGCACCGGCATAGTAGTCAACCTGCACTAAGCCCGATGAAATTTCAATACGATCCCCTGCTTTTACTCGGCATAAAAAATCGTTAACGCTGCTGCCCTCCGCCCAAACAACGTC
>CALDEW010000266.1 GCA_937942355.1 uncultured Pirellulaceae bacterium
CTTAGTGATTTCTTCAAAACGTTCCGTCAAGCGATCAGCCCACTTGGCAGCAAACTTATTTTCTTTACCGGCGACAACGGCTTCACCATCTTTGTTGTGGAACGCATTTTCGGTCAACGCACGAACGCCTTGGCCGCGCAACTCCCAAACACTCCGCGACTCGTCCGTGGCCATCGGTTGGTAGTTGCACTCCATCCACATCCGCGGCGCACCTCTCATCTTGTTACGTGCTTTGGCCGCCATTTCGATGACGCTTGGGAGGTTGTCCGCTTTTGATTCAGCTAAACCCATCGCCAATCGCTTCATGCGATAGTCTGCGGCGACAAGGATTTGAGAGTAGCGCGTATCCTTGGGAATACCCGTCAGCGAAATGACATGCTCTCCCATCGCTTCTTGAATATCATCAACAAGCTCTGGGGTGAACTGATTCTGTTTCGCGTATAGAGCACGAAGGTTGCGGACGCCTTCGGGGGTTGGATCCATGGAAACCGAGATGCCTTGGCCCGTTCGTGCTTCGGTAGCAGAACGCAACGCAACAAGGAAATCTTCTAGGTGGATTGCCGGAGTGCCTGATTCTGAACCAACGACATTTCCATACTCGTCCGACACCAGACCTTCCGCTGGACCGGCGATGACGATGTCGTGGTTGTCTTGGTCGACAATGACGTACTTAATCCGTTGCAGCCCGGCCATGAACTGGACTTCGACAGGGATCGCAGTGTTCTGTTGGACGGCTTTCTCAAGTTGCTGATTGAGCGCCTTAAGCGAGATCATTCGCAGGTCTGTTTTTTTGTTTACGTCTTGGTCTGCAGATTCGAGCCCCTGTTTCAACTGAGCCAGAACTTGTGCGTTGATTGCGACTTCTTGATCGCGTAGAACCGATTCGCTATCGACCATCACACCGCCAACAACGCCGACTTGGACGACTGACCCTTGCGCGGCTGCTTGCCCATTAGCTGATGATCCGTAAGCGAACGTCACCGCGATAGCAGCGATAAGTAAAGACGTGGTTTTGAAAATTTTGGCATAACGTGACGCCATGATTTAAACTCCTGAAGTTGAATCCCGTCGCTGTGTCGATAAAGTCATCAAGTGATCGACCCATGCGTATTTATTATCGAACCGAAGAGGTGGTTTTCTCTTCCCTTTGGCGAAAATTCGCGAAGGCTGGTGCAAGTCTCCTCGGATTCGGTAATATAGTTGGATGTATTGCTGCCCCTGCCCTAGTTAGATTAACTGCTACGTCTTATTTAGGCAAGAAAATCAGCAAAAACATCCGTAAAATGTGAGACTCGATCCAGCAATCGATCGCCGTCGGTCCGGTAAATACATAAATATCCAGAATCTTCGAAACAATCCGCCTTCATGGTCAAAAATGGAAAACAACCTACGAATCCCGGCGAAGCCTATCTGGTGATTCGTGATGGAAAGAAGTGGTCCGATGTGTTTCGCTTGATCCCCGGCAGAACGGTCACCATTGGACGTTCGCCCACCAGCATGATTGTCATCCGAGAAGATCAGGCCAGCCGTCAACATGCGGAGGTCTTCCATTCCGAAGGCAATTGGTTCGTCCGCGATCTAGGCAGCCGCAATGGCACCGCGATCGGCCAGCAGCGGCTGACAGGCGATCATAAGTTAGTCCCCGAAGACGTCGTCTCGATTGCGGGAACGCAGATGACGTTCGTGGAAGACCTTGCTGTGGCCAAAGGCGGCAAAGGAAAAGGTAAGCTTCGCGCTGCTAATCCCAACGTCGCCCCCGAAACGGTGGTGGGGCTGGAGTTCGATGGCGACACAGGGGATGGCAGCTCCAATGCGGCTGAAGTCACCGAACCGCAGACGATTACTCACCGCCGCCAACGCACGCGCTACAATCAGTCTGATGACGAATTTGATGATGAATCTGAAATCGATTCCGGCTCAGGCATGGAAGCGGCCAAGATTTGTCGATTGGCGTTTTCACTGGCAAACGAAACGACTCAACGCGGCATCGCCAAAACCGCCATGGACAGCTTGATCAAGGAAACGCAGGTCGACGCCGGAGCGGTGATGCTGATTCCCCGCAATCGCCGCACGACCGTTGATCCGGAGAAGCTGGAAATTTTAGCATGGTGCAGCACGGAACGTCCCGAGTATCAACGGGTTTCAAAATTTCTGGCCGAAACTGCTTTGCGAAACGGTGAAGCCGTGCTCGCGCGGGACGTGCAAGACGACAGTGCGCTTGGATTGCGAGACGCTGACGGTACGATTCATGCGACAAGTGTTATCTGTGCTCCCATCCGTCTCAACAATCGAAGCATCGGACTGGTCCATCTCTACTCGACCACCAAAAAGGTGTTGAGTCCAGAGAACCTTGAGTTCACGTTGGCGGTCGCCGAGACGATCGCGGTTGGCCTGCGCACCCGGCAGCGGGAGCAAAAGCTGGTAGAGGATCTGTCCAAGACGAAGAATGAGATTGATTTCTTGCGCAGCCAGCTGAGCGTTGAAAGCGAAATTGTTGGCTCCAGCGAAGCGATGCTGAGGGTCCACCAACAGATCGAAAAAGCGGCTCCAAGTCGGGCAACAGTTTTGGTACGTGGAGAAAGCGGCGTAGGAAAAGAGTTGGTGGCGCGAGCGGTTCATTTTTCGAGTGATCGAAAATCTGGCCCGTTTGTTTGCATCAATTGTGCCGCGTTGTCCGAAACGCTGCTCGAAAGTGAACTGTTTGGGCATGAACGGGGCGCTTTCACCGGTGCGACCGAACGGAAGGCAGGAAAGTTCGAGGCGGCAGACAAAGGTACTTTGATGCTGGATGAGATTGGCGAGATGAGTCCGTCGATTCAAGCTAAATTTTTACGGGTTTTAGAAGGGCATCCTTTTGAGCGCGTCGGCGGCAGTCGGGCGATCAAGGTCAATGTGCGCGTGATCGCAGCCACCAATCGTGATTTGGAGGAGAGCGTAAGAAAAGGGACGTTTCGCAAGGACCTGTTTTTCAGGCTGCACGTTGTTCAAATCGATGTGCCGCCGCTTCGCAATCGCCCCGGGGATATTCTGCCGCTGTCGGAACACTTCCTGCAGAAGTTTAAAGCAGAAACAGGACGCAAGATCGAAGGGTTTTCGCCGCAAGCGCTCCAGCAGCTCAAACGCTACCGTTGGCCTGGCAACGTGCGAGAACTGAAGAATGTAATTGAACGCGCCGTTGTGTTGGCCAGCGGTCCGGTCATCGAGCTGGATGAACTGATTCTGACAAAGCTGACGACAAACACTGAATCTCAGTTTGATTTTGGAACGATCGTCGAACCTTATCACGCTCAGACCTTGGAAGAAGTCGAACGCCGCCACATCGAAGCGACGCTGCACTCCAACAGCTGGAATAAAAGCCAATCGGCGAAAATTCTTGGCATCGAAAGGTCGACGTTAGATCGTAAGATCAAGAAATTCGAGATTGTTCGAAGCGATTAACGACCGTTGGTGTGATGGCGGTTTTTGGCCTCTGACAACACAACAGAAATCCGTGGTAGGCCCAGAACACGGACCAAAAGGCGAACGCACAATAGTAAAACCCCAACGATTCGTGATAGGGAATGAATCCCTCGCAAAAAATATCCAATCCTATCACCAGATGGATCCAAAACTCAAACCGGTTGAAGAAAACGTCTCGGCATATAACGACGATACCGGTGGCTAACGTAGAAAACACCAGTCCCATCAAAATGATCTCAGTCGGGGACTTGCCTAACGCGGCGTGGAAAAAGCCCAGATACAAAGCCAACAGCACTTGGCTGAGCATGATCCAGCGGAGGGGGCTGTATTTACGATTACGCGAGTGCATCATGGTCCGCCGGCGTAGCTGGACGTAAGGTGAACGTCCCAAATAAAACTGAGTTTCAACCTGATTATTGTAACGTCCCGCATTGGTTTTCTCTGGATAACTTTAATCTTGGACGCGATTGAAATTTATCTCTTACGCAGACTGGTCGCTGGGAGATCAGTTCATGTCCGTAGTCAGGAGTTGGCTAAAGAGATCAACGTTTAGACCAGAATCTTTTTCACGATTTCGCCGTGCACGTCCGTCAATCGAAAACGGCGTCCTTGGTACTTGTAGGTTAACTGCTCATGGTCGATGCCCAGCAAATGCAACATTGTCGCGTTGAAGTCGTGAACGTGCACAGGGTCTTCCACGTTGTTGTACCCAAAATCATCGGTCTTGCCGATCGTAATACCCGGTTTGACGCCGCCGCCGGCCACCCATGAGGTGAAGCAACGTGGGTGATGGTCGCGCCCGTAATTGTCGGCTGTCATGACGCCCTGGCAGTAGGCAGTTCTTCCAAACTCTCCGCCCCAAATCACCAGCGTATCATCCAACATGCCCCGTTGTTTCAAATCCAGGATCAATGCCGCAGATGCTTGATCCGTTTCCTTGGCCTGTGCGGTGATGCCTTTGGGTAGATTGTTGTGCTGATCCCAGCCTTGATGGTAAAGCTGGACGAAACGCACGCCTTGTTCGGCCATGCGACGCGCCAATAAACAGTTCGCGGCGAAGGTGCCGGGGATCCGCGCGTCTTCTCCATAAAGCTCAAACACGAAATCTGGTTCATCCGAAAGGTCGGTGACTTCGGGCACGCTCGTTTGCATGCTGAAGGCCATTTCATATTGAGCAATTCGTGATTCGATCTCGGGGTCCATTTCGCGTTTGAGCTGTAACCGGTTCAAGTCGGCGATGCTGTCAAGTTGTGCCCGTCGGCGAGACTGACAAACACCATCGGGATTAGACAGGTAGAACACGGCGTCTTTACCCGATCGGAATCTTACGCCTTGGTATCTTGAATCCAAAAACCCCGAACCCCACAGACGCGAATAAAGCGGCTGGCCCGATTTGCCCGAAGTTGCCAATACGATAAACGCCGGCAGTTCTGAATTCTCTGATCCCAGTCCGTAAGAGAGCCAAGATCCGAACGAAGGGCGTCCAGCAATCTGCGAACCTGTTTGAAACATCGTGATTGCGGGGTCATGGTTGATCGCTTCGGTGTGCATCGAACGAATAAAGCACACGTCATCAACGATCTTTTGATGATGCGGAAGCAATTCGCTCAGCCACGCACCAGATTCTCCATACTGTTTGAACTTGTACTTCGATCCCGCCAGTGGAAGGCTGGATTGTTGGGCGGACATGCCGGTTAAGCGCTGTTGGCCTCGTATCTTCGCCGGTAAATCCTTGCCGTGCATCTTGTTCAACAACGGTTTGTAGTCGAACAGATCCTGCTGAGCCGGACCGCCGGATTGAAAAAGATAGATGACGCGTTTTGCCTTGGGCGCAAAATGCGGAAGACTGTCTTGAATTGGTTGCGCTGAGGTTTGGTCAGCCTTTGACGTCTTTCCCAGCAAGGACGCCAATGCCATCGCGCCGACGCCTGCCGAGCTGTTCCGCAAAAAGTGCCGTCGATTCGTGCTCAGCAGAGAGTTTGAAAAGTTGTTCATGGTCGTTTTGATTGTTAAACGGTTTTGATTGAAGTTCATTAGATCTCACTGGAGCGAGGAATCTTTTATAGGAAGAACTGCGTGAAAACTATCGCTTGGTGACGGTGGAATCCAAATTTAAAATTGCTTGGCAAACAGTCGTCAGTGCTGCCAGTTCCGGGGCCGGAACACTCTTATCCGCCGCTGACGATCCAATCGCGAGGAAGGCTTCTGCGTCTTCATTGTTGGTACGGAAATACTCAAGTTCCGCTTCGTACAGCTTTGACAGAATCTGAGCTTCTTCGGGTTCGATATGAGTTCCCGTCAACCTCAAGAAAGCTTCGTCCAGCCGCGCGTTTTGATCTTCGATGGCGTGGAGGTCTTGGGCCAACTTGCGGGCTGCTTCGATAAACTGCACGTCGTTGAGCAATACTAATGCCTGAAGCGGCGTGTTGGTGCGCGATCGCGCAATTGTGCAGACCTCTCGGCTGGATGTGTCAAACGCCATCATGTTCGGCAACGGTGCAGTCCGTTTCCAAACGGAGAAGATGGACCGCCGGTACAACGCTTCCCCGACGGACTGTTTGTATGCCGGTGACATGGAATTCGATTCTTTCCAAAGATCGTCTCCGGGTTGATAGGGCGACACAGGTGGGCCTCCGGTTGCCGGATTTAATAAACCCGACGCCGAAAGGACAAGATCGCGAATTTGTTCAGCCGATAAACGATAGGCGGGGCCTCGACCAAGCAACCGGTTCTCAGGATCGGACGCCAACTTCTCTGGTGTCGTTGCAGACTGTTGTCGATAGGTCGCCGAGAGCGCGATGCGTTTGCAAAAATTCTTTACGTTCCAACCGTCGTCGATGAACTTTCGAGAGAGAAAGTCTAATAGTTCAGGATGAGTCGGCAAATCGCCTTGCAGTCCAAAATTCTCCGGGGTTCTCACCAAACCACTGCCAAAGAAGTTCATCCACAAACGATTGGTGATCACGCGCGCCGTGAGAGGATGATTAGGATCCGTTGTCCACCGCGCCAGGGAAAGCCTGTCAGCGCTTTGGCTATTTGGCAAAGGAGGGCCAATGTTTTCAGGCGTCGATCGGGTGACCAACGTTTCATCGGAAGTTTCGGCATCATATTCTCCTCGCGCCAAGACATGAGCGGGGCGCGGAGCCTCGGTCTCCAACATGATCGGCACTTCGTTCATCTTCTCTTGGGTATTAACAAAAACCTTTACCGCGTCGTTGAGCCGTTTGGAAGCTTCGATGGCGTCTTTGTCGATGACCGAAGCCACGAACGAAGCGTCTGCCTTGATGGGTTCGCCGGTGGTCAGATGTTGAATTTCGGGCCTTGTTAAAGCGCGCCCGTACACCCGCACATCGGCGACTAATCCGTTTGCTAATCCACGATCGCGGAAGCGCTGGCCGATGACGAATTCGCCGCCGTGGTCGACCAACACGTTGGCGCTCTTGACGCGCGTGTCCCGCAGGACTTGGGTTGGAAGTTCTTTTCCGTCCAAGAAAATCTTCAGGCCACTGACTTGGTCGTGTCCGTCGTAGGTTGCGACCAACTGATGCCATTGGTCGACCGGAATAGGATCGACGGTGCGAACGCCCATACCGTTGCCGGGCCAAACGCGATACATGCGCGATTCTAAGTAACCGTCTTCGATCGTCAGATCCCAGCCGTTGTATCCCGCATCGGTGCCGCGCGTGTGGTGAGCAATCACGCTGCGCTGGGGCACCCGTTTGGTTTCGCGGAAGCTGATGACGGTGGAAAACGGCGTCCATCGGTCAAAAGGCGTTACTTTTTTGGTTGTGAAACCACGCTCGCCATCGAGCGGCAACGCCTTTCGAGGCGGTGCTTTGTCTTTGGTTATCAGAGGGCGCGGGAATGGGACATCTTTCGCGTCAATTAAATCGGGCCAAGTCGTCCAGCTTCGGTCGTCGGTGGATGGTTTAAAGATCTCCTTGAAGGAGTCGTCATAGGGGAGGTCGAGATCGACGCGGTAGATCTCGTCAGCCAATTTCGTTTTGACGTCGGCGCTATCGAGCTGTTCTGCATAGTCGCCAGCAGCAAATTTGTCGGAGACCGAATTGAGTGTTGTTTTTAACTGCTTCCGCGCCTCTTCAATCGCAAGCCGATTTTTCTCCAGTTCTTTCTTTTGTTCTGCGCTCGGAAGCAAGATCGTCGGAGACGGGACTTTCGGGGTTCGATCGTACAAACCATTTTCGTCGATCGAATTAAAAAACGCTGACATCGAATAGTAGTCGCGGGCACTAATAGGATCGTATTTGTGATCATGGCAGCGGCAGCATTCAAAAGTCAAACCCAAAACGGCCGACCCGTAGGTGTGAACGCGGTCAGCAACGTTCTCGATTCGCCATTCTTCGAAAACGGCGCCGCCTTCGTTGTTCAAACGATGAATTCGGTTGAAAGCCGTCGCTAGTACCTGGTCCGTCGTGGGGTTTTCTAAGAGGTCTCCCGCCAATTGCCACGTTAGAAATTCGTTGTAGGGTTGGTTCTGGTTGAACGACTGAATCACCCAATCGCGATAGGGCCATTGAGTATTGAGTTTGTCCGATTGGTAGCCGTATGAATCCGCGTATCGCGCCGCATCAAGCCAAGCCACTGCCATGTGCTGGCCGTAGCTCTCTGAAGCAAGCAGACGTTCGACGGTGCTCGCATAGACCTTTTCGCGGTCGGCGTCGGCAGCGGCCAGTCGTTGCTCGAATAATTTGATCTCTTCTGAAGAAGGCGGTAGACCCGTCATGTCGAATGTGACGCGTCGCAGCCACCGCAAAGGCGGCGCTTCTTGAGACGGGGAAAGGTTCTCTTGCTTTAGTCTCCGCAACACGAATCGATCAAGATCCTGGCGCGACCAATTCTGATCATCCTCCTCTGGAATCGCAACCGAATCGGGCAACGGCACGAACGCCCAATGCTTCTCGTACTGGGCACCTTCTTCGACCCATGCTTTGAGGATCTCTTTTTCTTGGTCCGAAAGACTCAAATGTGATTCGGGATGTGGCATTACCAAATCCGGATCAGCGCTGAAGATGCGATCAATAAATTCTCCCGATTCAATCGAATCCTGGGCTTCAGCCGCAATATCAAACCGGACATCCGTGGCGCGCGTCTCTTCATCGGGACCGTGACAAATAAAGCAACGGTCCGACAAAATTGGTCGCACATCCCTGTTGAAGTCAACCTTGTCTTCTCCGAGACAATCGTTTGACAAAAGAAGTGTCGTCGCTGAAAGGATCAGCGCTGAACGCTGGAATAACTTTGAAACTTTACCCATGTATGACCAAAAGCGTCTGAGTTCGGGGGATGATAACATGTTAACAATCTTGGTTTTCATCCATTCTACACGCTTTCCGACCAATTTTTAACTCAAGTGTTGGTGCATTTTTTCCATTATTCTGATTCGTTTTTTAACTTTAAAAGTGGATGTTTTGGCTATTTGATTCTTACCACTTTTCCTATCGGCAAACTTGGCACGGTTCAAAGGAGTGGATGCGAATCGACGCAGAGTTGGTCCTAAATTGAGCCCGCACTTGGGTCGGCTTAAGTCGTTTAGCGAGCCAAAACATTCAGTTTTTACCATCGGTTAGATCGAAATCTTTCATCAATCGCTAAATCCTCGTGATGTATCGCCGGGTTGGGGAGCAAAATTTCAGATCGTTCCATTAGAAAGCGCAAATTTTCGTTACTATTAAGTCATGGCCAGATTACCTCCCGTCAACTGCCCCCAATGCCAAAAGAAGTATCGACTTCCCAAGTCGTTTGAAAATCGGCAAGTGGTTTGCAAACGCTGCCAACACCAGTTCTTGGTACATTCTGGCGGCGCTACCCCGACTCCATCAAGCGATGGTGATGTTTCGTCGCCATTTGATTCACTTGACGTGGACGGCTTGCTCAACGCGCCGACGTCGGGTTTGGAGAAGTCTAAACTTAGTTCTAAACGGCAGCCGAAAAAGACACGACAAAAAGGTGCTGCGCCCAATCCATCCAATCCCACACAGGCAAAAACTAACGCGAAGCCTGTTCAGCACGATAAAAAAGTGGATCGAGAGGAGATCGCCGATACGACCGATCCGGATCCCGATCTAATCGAACAGGAACTAGAGTTTGCTTGGGCGAAGAAGAAAAAGAACAAGAAAGAATCGGCCGCCGAAGAAAATGCAATCGCTGATGCGGCACGTTCGAAATCAGATACTAATACTGACCAACGGGACGTCGATTTTGATGAGGAAGAGCTTGCGATTTACCAGGCTGTTACTCGGCAGAATCGTAGGAGAAATATCCTTTGGGGGACGGTTGCTGCGATTGCGGTCGTTTTGGTTGGTGGCTTCTTTGCAAAGCAGGAATATCAGCTGTTGGGCAAGCCGTTATCTCAAGCCGAACGTGATTGGCTGACCGAGCGCGGTTTTGTGCTCGAGGCCAGTCATGTCTCAAAAGCAAACGGCGGTGATGGCGAAGGGGCGGCCGTGATGGTTGCCGCGGGAAAGAGTTTTGCTGACGTAGATCAATTTGGCTTGATGCCCAAGGACGTCGAAAGAATTGGCAACCAGAACAACGTGTTAGGTGTTAGACCCGACGGGCGACCAGGTCGCAGGCTCAACGCGGGTGGTGCGTCTGGGGGCAGGCGACGCAACAATCCAAAAGCAGCGCCGTTACCCAAAGTCGATTTTGATACCAACGCGGATTCGTCCGAGCTCGCAACGGCGCCAATTCGGTCCACCCAACAAGTTCCCTTCCCCGGTTACGTCGTCGCCACATTCTCACCGCGCGGTCATGCTTACGTGGCGGGCAGCAAGTTCATCAAAGGCGTTTCCGTTGACGGGAGTGTTTTCGACCAACGTTCTTTAAGACCTTCTCAGACTGTGACCTCAATCGCCGCTACACCTGACGGCAGGTATGTGATCCTTGGAGACGATCTTGGTGTTGTTGAAGCTTATCGAGTCGATGACAAGGGGCGGTTGAGTCAGTCATGGAAGTTGCGACACATTCATCGTGATAAAGTAATTCATCTGCGAATCTCAGAAGACTCGAAGCGGCTTGTGGTCTATTCTGCTGACGGTCGGCTCACCATTTGGGATCTCGAAAAACAGTTGATTGAACTTAATTTATCGGACCTGGTGCCCGAACTTCACTTGTCGTCATTTCGACTGACTGATGATGCGGTTTTAATCGGCAGCAGCGAAGGCATTCGACGAATTCAATTTGGCCAATCAAAGGTCGACGTTGTCGCCTTCGACAAAAAATATCGTCTATTGGCGGTCGATAGGTCGGGGGAAAACATTGTCGTCTCCGACGGAAAAACAATAAGTGCAATCGATGCGGCCAGCAAAAGACCCAATTGGGCGCAGACAATTCGGATTGACGATCAGGCGCGGATAGAATTTTCGCCCGACGGGGAATCTGCGTTTTACCATGACGGTGGCAAAGATGTTTTGCATTTCGAGCTTCGCAGTGGCCGGATACTTCAACGGTACGGCGACGATCGACTTAAATTTGTGCGGCGCGTTGCTGTAAGCTTCGATGGTAAAAAATTTCTGGCCTGCGGAGATAGTGGCAACACGCTGGTCTACAAAATTAAAGATGTAAACCCCATGGCGATGCCGAAACTAAAATCGCCTTTGGCGGCCCCAGAGCGCGTCTACCCTCCTGACGACTCCACCGAAAACGCGGATGTCGTTGCCGTCGCGTCCGCGGACGTCACCCGTGGAAATGTCTCTGCCGCTTGCTTAAACAACAGTGGATTCTTAATCGCTGCGGAACAGGGACGAACGATTGTCTATGATTGGACTTCTGAGCAAATTGTGAACGAGCGATTTGATTCGGGGCAAGACAAAGTTACGGTGATGACCACGATAGGCAGTCAACTGGTGTTGGGGCGATCGTCGGGGATGGTCGAAGTGGGGGAAGTTGAGTCCGACGGAAAGCTGGGGAGCTTTATACAGGTTGCAGGCCATACGGACCCGGTAAAATTCATCGCACCGATTACTGACACGTCTTTGGTCGCCAGCGTGACAGAATCTGGACATACGCGCGTCTGGGATTTGTCAGACCCTAAATCCAATAAAACCATCTACGTCGGGAAGCCGGTCGAATCTTCTGTTGAGAGCGTCGTCGTTGATCGCAGGTCAGACTTGCTGTTGGCTGCTGGTAACGTACTGGCGACGTTGGACTATAAAAGCGGCGACGCGAAGCTGAAGAAGGGAGAGGTTCGTGTGCGAAACGTAACCATTTTGCCAGACGGCAAACGCTTGGCCTTCTTTGATCGCGGTAAGTTTAATCTTGCCACGACCAGCCGTGGTGAAATCAATTTGAGCATCGATTTGCCCAAGGGCGCCCAAAGCTCATCCTTTTCCCCGAACTCGAAACTAGCGTTTCTGTTTGCTGATGAAAAGGTAATCGTTTATCGTCTTCGTGGCGGAAAAGAGATTTTTAGCTTTCCCCTTGGCGCGCGTAGCAATCGGCAGACGGAGATGGTCTTCTCGGCGGACAAGAAGTTTATGATGCCTTTTCATCGCGGAGGCAGAGGCAACTTTCGAATTTATGCGATACCCTCGCCTTAGCTTTACTCTGCTACCATTAGAAAAAAATTAACCGCGCACTGCCGTTGCTATCGACTGACCTGTTTAAGAAGTTGCTTTGGAATCTGATCAAGAAAAATCGACAGACGCAGAACCGTTGGCGACGGGGACAACTCATCGAATCGAGCCTGGACTGAAGCAGACGGCGGTCACTTCAACCATCAGCTTCGTTTTTGGAGTAGGAGCACTGTTGAGTCTGGTGTTGGTGCACCCCGCGATGATTTTGTCTTTGCCCGCGATTGCTTTTGGCCACATTGCCAAAGTAACGCTGCGGAAGGCAAATGGAGAACTGGTTGGGTGGGGCAAAGCGCGTATCGGAAAGTTATTGGGCTATTTTTGCTTGGTGGTTTCGGTGTTGTTGTTTCTCAAACTGGATGATTACCGTTTAATTTGGCGCGGAGTGAAGAATTCCGAACGAACGGTTGTCGCCGCGGCAGGAAATGATTTCAGCGCAGGTCGCTTGGGGGAGATCGAAAGAAAATTGGCCGGTGGTGAGTCCAAGGTCCTCGGTAACAATGACCCGGCGGAGGAACTTGCCGCAGCGTTCCGGCGCGAACTGCGTCAGTCGCTAAATTTGGTTTTAACTCATCGCGACGATAAGGGGCTGGGGTTGGACACCTCTGGAATCAGTTGCTATTGCCACGTAGACGACGGGGTCTTTTTCATCGCGGCGATTCCCGAACTTAGTCAATACAACGGTGCCGCCGAAGACGTGTTGCGAAAGTCGGCTTGGCAATCAGCGGTGTTGGCGTTGCGCGGCAATGACTCGGATGACTCGGATGGCGTGGAGTTGGACGGGAAACTTATGGTGGGATTTATGGAGTTAGCAAGGTGCGAAACTGTGTTGGTGGGCACGCTAAATACGCGATCCAACGGGGCACCTGCGCCCGAAAGCACCGAACACGATGGTTCGCCAATTGTTGAATTTCTAAAGGAGTAGGGGAACTCCCGCGTCTAAGGAGTAGGCAATTCGCTTGTCGAGGTCGTGCTTTTATTGCTGTGGATCTCACGACGCGCAGGCCATTTACGCCCGCCGGACCGTGGATTTGGTGGGTTCATAATCGACCGATTCCCTCTAGCCGCTACAACCTACACTACTGTCGGTTAGTGTGTGCAATTCGCTGAGCCCAGATCCGCCGGGGCGTTGTGAAGGATCTAAACTTCCGCATACATCCCCACCTGCGCGCCAAAATAATGCACAACCTGGAACAACAACTCGTAAAAAATATTGCATTGGAGGCAGCCAATGCTGCTCGTGAAAACGAAGACCCACGGCTGCATCGGTTAAATTATTATATCGGCGTCACCGCATTGGCGTGGCTGCTCTTTTGCATTTACTTTCTGGTAGCCCGCACTGAGAGCAATCTTGGGATGCCATGTTTCTATGCTGCCATCGTTGCAATAGGCCATTACTTGGCCGGTCGGTTTGAACGCGCCAACCGAAAGTCAGTTGCCGTCTCGTTTTTGGGGTTGTCAGTTGTCTCAGTTGTTCTGTGCTCACTATTTGCCAATTCTGAATTTGCGTTGCCACAGTATTTCTTCCCGGTATTGTGCCTGATAAGTGCTCAAGTACTCGGTGTCAAAGCGACAGTGAAGTGGTATCTGCTGATTGTTATGGCGACTTACTTTTGCTATTTCCCCTACACTGTTTCGGACGTCAACAGTTTCGACCATCACCTATTTGAACGCATGTTGGTCAACCTTGCGGTTTGTTTCGCGGTGGTTTGGATGTCCGATCAATCTGAACAGTTTTTAGCTCAGCGATCAACAGAGTTTAGCCGGTTGACCGACAACCTTCGAGAGAATGCGCGTCTCTTGGAGCTGGCTGAAGAGACCGCTGGCGTGGGGCATTGGCGTTGGAAGCTGGAAGATGAGCAATTCGAGTTCTCAGATGAATTGAACCGAATTCTTGGCAACTCCGCCTCGGACGTCCCCAGCCTTGGGTTGCTGTTGAACTGTTTTGATGAGAAAGATTCGCAGACGCTCTACACTTCGTTGATGGATTCGCGTCAATCAGGGCTTCCATTTGATTGCAATTTGAAGCTAAGAAAGAGCGACGATGAAGTCCGTTTTGTTTCCGTTCGAGGTATCTCGGAACGCGAAGAGTCCGGCAAAGTGACCGCTCTCTTTGGCGTGATTCGTGATGACACGGAGCTCAAACAGGCCACCACACGACTGGCAAAGAAAGCTAAGGAGCTTCGTAAGCTGGCGAGCTTCGATCCTTTGACGGGGCTGGCCAATCGTTTTCTCTTTCGTAAACACTTGCACCATGTCGTCAGGAATTCTGTCGAGAAGGGAACCTTGTCGGCGCTGTTGGTATTGGACATGGATGGATTCAAAGAGGTCAATGATACGCTCGGCCATCACGTTGGTGATCTTGTCCTCAAAAGAACGGCTAAGCGAATTCGGAACGTTGTTGGAAAAGAAAATGTTGTCGCAAGGTTGGGTGGAGATGAATTCACAGTCATTTTGAAGAATCCAAAATCAGAAGCTGAAGTCATCCAAATGGGGAAGCAGATCGTTGCGCAGATTCTTAAACCGATGTTGATCGAAGAAAGTGAACTTCATGTTGGCGCAAGCATTGGAGCAAGCTTATGTCCGGTGGACAGCCATTCCCCTGACGAACTGTTCACATTCGCGGATACGGCAATGTATGCCGCGAAGTTTGACGGACAAGATATCGTTATTTACGAATCTTGGATGACTGAGGAGTTGGTTGAGCGGAAACGCGTCGAAAGCCAATTGTCGGGTGCTTTGTCACGTGATGAATTTCACCTCGTTTACCAGCCCCAAGTTTCGTTCAATGGTGATCGCATCAACGGATTTGAGGCACTGGTGCGCTGGAATCATAATGGGGCAACGGTGTCGCCAGCCGAATTTATTCCAATGCTCGAAAGCTCGGGAAAGATCGTTGAAGTTGGCAACTGGATCTTTGAAGAGGCATGTGAGCAAGCGGCTGTCTGGCATCGTTTGGGATACGAATGCACGATGGCAATCAACATCAGCCCTGCCCAGTTCCGCGAGGACGATTTTGCTCAGAACGTCATTAGAGTCATCGTCTCTAAGAATCTTCCCCCACATCTGATTGACATCGAAATTACCGAAACCATGTTGATCGCCGACATTGAGAAGACCTCTCGTACCCTTAAACAGCTGCGCGATTTCGGCACGAAAATCAGCATCGATGATTTTGGAACAGGTTATTCATCATTGGCGTATCTAAAAGACTTCCCAATTGACCGACTTAAGATTGATCGTGCGTTTATCAAAGACTTCCCGAAACATGACGACGGCATGATCGCCAGCAGCATTATCGTTTTGGGACAGAGTCTCGATCTTGAAGTGCTTGCCGAGGGAGTTGAAACGTTGGAACAAAAAGAATTCCTCAAAGAGAATTTCTGCAACTCTTATCAAGGCCATGTATTCAGTTCGCCGATTGAGCCGGTCCAGTGTTTGAAGATGTTGAAGAGTCAGGGTTTGGCAAAACCCCTACCTGCGGATACATTCGAACCCTCCGTTTAATGTCGTTGGTAAACCATGGTGTTGATGAAACCATGACGTTGGTAGAACTGGAATTGATGTTGGGTTAGGATGCAGGTTTGAAGCCGACTCCGTTTTGAAACCCATTCTCCAAGACTTCTTGCCAACTATGGTTGAAATTGACCAAATCGTTAAACGTTGCTGGTTCCTTGCAGGGGCCACCGCCAGTGGAAAGACCGGCGTTAGCCTAAAACTTGGCGATGCGATCGACGCCGAAATTATCTCGATGGACTCGATGGCGATCTACCGGAGCATGGACGTCGGCACGGCGAAACCTTCCGCAAAGGAAAGAACTCAGATTCCTCATCACCTGATCGACATCTGCGATCCCAATGAGAACTTCAGCACGTCGCAGTTTTACGATGCCGCTCGAACTTGTGTTGGCGAAATTTGGGATCGCGGTAAAACGGTGCTGTTTGTTGGTGGCACGGCGCTGTATTTAAAAACGCTGCTCCGAGGCCTCTTTGAAGGCCCTCCTGCGGACTGGGAGTTTCGAAAAGAAATCGAAGATGAAGTTGCCGAAATGGGCGACGAGTTCTTGCACCAGCGTCTTCAGATGGTCGATCCCGTTGCGGCGCATCAACTTCATCCCAACGATCATCGCCGGATCATCCGTGCGTTGGAGGTTTTCAAAGTCACCGGCAAACCGCTCAGCCATCTTCAATTGGAGTTTGACAACAAAACGGCTCCCGAAAATTGTCGCGTTTTCGCGTTGCGACACGATCGCGCTATTCTCCATGATCGTATCGAGCAGCGTGTCACGACGATGTTTGGGGAGGGCCTGTTAGAAGAGGTTGAGCTCATTCTCAAGAATTATGACAGCCTCAGCCGCACCGCTGCCCAAGCCGTCGGATACAAAGAAGCGATCGCTCATCTCAAGGGAGAAATGTCGCTCGATGAAGCGATCGAACGCGTGCGGATCAGGACACGTCGTTTCGCGCGTCACCAAGAGACTTGGTTCAGGGGATTGCATGAGTGTGAAATGATTGATCTGCCCGCTGAATTCGATAATGATGCGACCGTTGAGCTGCTGTTGAACAAAGGCCAGCAGCGTCAGGCGTAGCCTAAAGCGAACCTTTTCTAAAGCGAACCATTTCTAAAGCGAACCATTTCTAAGCGATGAGGCTCGGATTCTTTACGTGCTGGATGCCCTTGGGATTAAAACCGATCGAAAATCGGAGCCACCAACCGCTTAAGCTCTAAATTAAGCCCTCCTCACGCGATTGACGCCTTTAATAAAATCGCCTGCCGTGCGATATTATTCCCTCTTTAAAACACGTAAAACCATCCATTTTTGGAAACCGACTGTGCTACGAACACATACTTGCGGCGATCTCAACAAAGACCACATTGGACAAACCGTAACCCTGTGCGGATGGGCCGCAAAAATCCGTGACCACGGTGGCGGAAAGTTCATCGATCTGCGCGACCGCTACGGCCTTACTCAAGTCGTCATCGACTCAACCGCGCCACCAGAGGCGATGGCCGCGGTCGAGCCCGTTCGTCCGGAGTGGGTCATCAAAGTCACCGGAGAAGTTAGGGGCCGCCCTGCCGGCCAAGACAATCCCAAGATTTCGACCGGCGAAATCGAGGTACACGTCACGAACTTTGAGGTGCTCAATCCCTGCAAGACGCCGCCCTTTGTTCCCAACCAGAAAGATCTTCCCAACGAAGATTTGCGTCTGAAGCATCGTTACTTAGACCTGCGTCGGCAAGGGATGCAGGACACGTTGGTTCTGCGCAGTCGCATCATCAAAGCGATGCGTGACTATTGTGAGAAGCATGGTTTCATCGACGTGGAGACACCGATCCTTGGACGGAGTACTCCCGAAGGAGCACGCGATTATCTGGTTCCCAGCCGCGTGCACAATGGTGAATTCTACGCCCTGCCCCAATCGCCTCAGATCTACAAACAGATCATGATGGTCGCCGGTTACGATCGCTACGTACAAGTCGCCCGTTGTTTCCGTGACGAAGACCTTCGCGCTGATCGCCAACCGGAATTTACGCAGTTGGACTTGGAAATGTCCTTCGTCGATTCTGACGATATCATTGGCATGATGGACGGCATGATGAAAGAATTGGCCAAAGACATTTTGGACATTGATCTGCAGTTGCCGCTGCCAAGATTAACCTACGACGAAGCGATGACGCGCTTTGGCCATGACGCGCCGGATATGCGATTTGGTGTCGAGATCGTTGATCTAACCGAGATCGCGAAGAAAACTGAGTTCCGCGTGTTCCGCAGTGTTGCCGATGGAGGCAACTTCGTTCGCGCGATTGTCGCGCCCAACGGGCAATCCAAGTACTCGCGCCGGGGTATCGACGAATTGACGTCGTTTGTGCAAGAGAATTTTGGAGCCAAAGGGTTGGCTTGGTTCCGCGTGGAAGATGACGGAACACTGAATTCGACGATTGCCAAAAACTTCAAACCGGAGGAGTTGGTTGAGATCGCCGAAACGACCGGAGCAAAGCCAGGTGATTTGGTGCTGATCATCGCCGACACGTGGGAGACGTCTTGCAAGGCTCTCTACGCACTGCGGAAACGCATCGGCATCGATCTCGAGCTTTATGATCCAAGTACGATGCATTTTTCTTGGGTGGTCGAGTTCCCGATGTTTGACCAAGACGCCGAAAGTGGTGGCTGGCATGCGATGCACCACCCGTTCACCGCACCGCTGGAATCGGATTTGGAACTGTTGAAAACAGATCCCGCGAAAACGCGTGCCCAAGCTTATGACCTTGTGATCAACGGCTATGAAGCCGGCGGAGGCACGATTCGTATCCACGACAGCGGCGTTCAGCAACAGGTTTTTGGATTGCTAGGGCTGGATGAACAGGCGGCTCAAGAGCGTTTCGGATTCCTCTTGGACGCGCTCAAATATGGAGCCCCTCCCCATGGCGGTATTGCCTTGGGCATCGACCGGGTCGTGATGTTGTTTGGAGGTTTGGAGAACATCCGTGACTGTATCGCCTTCCCCAAGACGCAAAAAGCCACCGATATGATGACCGAGGCCCCCAACGTTGTAGAAACGCTGCAGTTGAAAGAACTGGGAATTGAACTGGCCAGTAAAGACGACGATTAAGACTTAAGACTGCGGCTAAGGGTTTTCGACGAAAACTCACCGAATTAAAACAATATAATGCGTCAGTGAACGAATGGCTGGCTAAGAAGTCAAACGGCTTTCTTAGCCTCCGCGATACCCAACCGTATCGCGTTCTCAAAAAAGATTTCACTGATCATTTTCTAATTCGGGAGTACGAAGTGGTTTACGTCATAGCGATTTGTCTGGGCGTTTTGGTCTACAGTTTTTCTCGATGTATCGCGGGCGGTTTCTATACCGTCAGTCCCGATCAACGGGCGGTCGTGACCAGTTTTGGCAAAGCCCTGCGATTGAAACCGGGTTCCGAAGCTGGAACAAAACCGGGCGCGGTGAACTCGACCACAGCGCTGTCTGAGGAGGATGCCCAACGGTATGAATATCCCCAGGTACGTGTCGTCGGTCCAGGTGGTCCGTATTTCAAAATGCCTTGGCAGAGAGTTCACAAGGTCAGCATTGCTACTCAAGCCGTTGATCTGTCTTGGGATCCAACCAAGGACCAAGACACCATCGAAGCGGTCACCAAAGACAATCTGACGACCGGGATCAACGGACAGATTCGCTACCGCGTCAGCGAGAGCAATCTCTATCCCTATCTTTTCGGTGTTGACAGTCCGCTCGAATGTGTGATGGGCTACTTCGTTTCAGTATTGCGCGAACGCGTGGCGAATTTTGTCGATCCACGCGGCACTGCCCTACTGAGCGAAGATGCATCGGGTGACGGGAGTTCTGAAGTCTCCACCAGTACTTCTGCCGTCGATCTCTCCGAAGGCGTTTCAATCAACGATTTGCGAAAGAACTTACCATTGCTGAACCAGTATATGGAAGAACAGTGTCAAGCGACATCCAGACGCTATGGAATTGAACTGGATGCAGCGCTGATCACGGAGATTGATCCGCCCAAGGAAGTCGATCGAGCGCTATCGGCGATTAACAGCACACGTAACCAAGTGGCCGGTGATCTAAGCACGGCTCGCGCCGATGCAGAACAGCAGATTACGATGAGTGCTCGGGCGGTGGAGATTTCAACGAACAACGCGCAAGCCGAAGTTGCTCCGCTGCGTGAGTTGGCGTCGACGCTGGCCCGAATTAAGCAGCAGGGAGGTTCGGAATGCTTGAAAGCATATCTGAGGAACCTACGAATTCCACTTTACCGTCGTGCTGGCCGCGTCATTCAGGTCGCCGACGAACAGGCTGCGGTTACATCTCAGGAGAAAAACTAAATGGACAAGGAACAACTTCAAGAGGTTATGCAAACGTTGGGTCAGTTTAACGGGGGAGTATTCGGGATGATCATTTTGTCATTCGTTTTAGGTTTGCTGCTACTGCCGATCTTACTGGGGATCGCTCGCTTTTTCGGGCTATATACCTGCGTGCGGGAATGCGAGGCTCAGGTCTACACGTTGTTCGGCAAAGTCGTTGGCACGATGGACAAACCGGGCCTGCGATTTCCTTTGATTGACCTCGGGCCGGGTGCGATTCTGCTACCTTTCTTCGGCAAGAAATTCACTGTCAACACGTCACTGCGTCAGCACTACATGCGAAACCAGATGGTCAACAGTGAGGAAGGCACGCCGATGGGCGTTGGTATTTGGTACGAGATGCGTGTGTCGGATCCGATCGCGTACCTATTTACCAACGCGAATCCCGAAGGCTCGCTGCAAGCCAACGTTACCAGTTCGACCATTTCAACGCTGTCGAATCTTGAGATGGAAACGATGCTCGAGAATCGCCATTCGCTCAGCCGAACCGTGCGACAGACCGTTTCACCGCTTTCGGAAAAATGGGGCTATCAGCTCGGATCGGTGTACATTCGAAAAGTGGCTTTCACAGATCGGGCGATGGTGGAGAACATCACGGAGAAGGTCGTCAAACGGCTGGTGCAAGTGACCAGCGCCATGAAGCAGGATGGCGAAAACCGGGTGGGCCTGATCAAGAGCGAGACAGCGTTCAAGGTTTCGCAGAAGATGGCCGAAGCATCCGCTTCGCGTCCTCAAATCGTGGGGCAAGCTTTGAACGAAATCTCCAGCGCCGATCCCGAAGTGCTCAGCGCCGTGCTCGAGGTGATGGAAGTTGACCAGTTGCTGGAATCGGGGGCTAAGTTAGATATTCTTCCCAAGTCCAGTAATGTGTTAGTGCAGTTGAGCGATAGCCAACCAGAGATGCTCTTGTAGGCTTGCGCTGTTGCCAAGTCACCATTGGTCCGCGCGTGGAACGTTAAAACCACGATCATGGACAAAATACCGCAGCGCGAAATTGTTATTGAACGACAAAAATTACAGTTTTTAAAGTGGTTAAAAGACGTTAACCATGGTGATCGTCACGTTCTGAATTTAAAATTCGGTCGTGGCGATTTTTTTTGGGGGAGTTCGACGATTGTTCGACAATTACCGTGCTGCGTTATGATCTTCCGGTCTCCTGTTTATCTCTGATTCCATTCGTTCGGGTGGTCCATGGTTGGGCCTTGGTGGATGGCGAGCCGTATCGTTGGATCTTCGATAAGGGTGTTTAAGAAGTCGGGAATAAAACGATTTTGATCACCTTTTTCGAAAGTTTTTGCGAACCTTAGTCTTGGCCCTTGACACTAAGGGTAAGATCGGGCATCTTACTGCAACTTGATTGAGACGCCATTGGGCGACGCAGTCAATTGAGAGCGTAGCTCAGTCGGTAGAGCAACGGACTTTTAATCCGTAGGTCCAGGGTTCGAGCCCCTGCGCTCTCATTTTTCAGTCTTTACCGGCGTCTGTGATGGCTTGGATGTGATCCAAGTCTCTTTCTTTTTCAGGCGTTCAATTTTGGCATCTACCGCAGTCTCCGGTCGAATTTGGATCAGCGCCAGCTTCGATAAGTTCTCCGACCTTCGCAAGATCACCTTGGAAAGTGGCCCAATGCAACTTGGTCTAATTCTGGGGCATGTTTATTCCCCCATCTTCAAATGCAAATTGTTCGGAATAGGTTCGATCTAAGAGCTGCCCGCCAGCGCATCACGCCAGCGCCATTCAGTATATCCCAACACACTCACATAAACGCCCTCCCCCAGCACGAGCAAAATCCCCAGTGCCGATATCTCCCTTCTGAAACTTACGACAATGCTGATACAAACGAGCAGCCAAAACATGTTAGCGGCAGCAAGGGTCGAAACCAAAAAGCGCGGTCTAGGGTTACGAGTTGTGGCGTAGAGCGAAAAAGAACCGTACAGGAGATTGACGCAGCCCATCGCAATGATGACAGGCACCGGGAGATTCTCCCATTGGCTGAGAAACGGATGGATCACGAGGACGATGATGCCTACGCAAATGCCGCCAAGGCAATCGGCCCAGAGAATTTTTTCATTCAGCGTTTCCATTCAATATTACTCGCCGTCTTCATCCTTACGTACAAAAACGAAGGTCAAAATAAGCCCAACCAGGCCTCCGAGATAGCCCGCGTTATGGATATAGGCAACGCGCATGAATGCCCAATGATTCATCACGCCAAGCCGATCCAGCACGTTGATCCACGCTGAATAGTCTCCTTCAGGGCCGCGCAGATTTCCGTAGAGGTATCCGCCGATCCCAAAGAGGATACCGGTCGCAAAGATAATTCCAAACCCGGTTAGGATTTTGCGAATTGCAACGCGGCGGTCTTGATTGGGGATCATTCGACGCGCGAGTATCCAGCCGCACACGAGGCCAACCCACCAAGTGGCCAAAAATCCGATGCAGGAAACGAAAACAGTATTCCCCAGCCCAAGATTGGCCCATTGGAACTGCTCGAATTTGAAGTTGATGAAGTACTCAGGGCCAATCGCGTAAGTGATTTGGTCGTGGACGATCCCATAGACGCCGGCAATCAGTGATCCCAAGCACGCAAACGTCAATATAATTGGTAGTTCACGCAAAGGAAATCGCGGGATCAAATATCGCATCAACTGCTTCTGCATATTAATTTAGATCTTGGCTATGGCCGACTGGGCAGAGCTGTGCTTTCTTGGAACGACCAAGAAAGCTGCCGGAACAAACATGACTCTGCGATGAATTTACGATAAGAGGCCGAGCAAATAATTAGACTCACGTGTTATTACTACTTTATGGACAAACTTTTGTTGCCCAGCGTTTTTTATGCGAAGTTCAAGAGCTCGTTGCTGCGTGGCTAGCTACACGTTTTTGCAACCGGCCAACGTGATTTTTGGTAAACTGTCAGGTAACAGTAGTATCTTTCTTGATGAGGTGTGCAATGCGATTGTCGATCTTCACTGTTGGTTCTCTGCTTTTTGCCTTGCTGTTCTGTTTACCGTTAGACGGTGACACCATTTATCTCCGCGACGGCGAGAAAGTTTAGGGTCGGTTAGTCGAATACGTCGACCAGCAACTACGGATCGAAATGCCTGACGGAGAACTCATCATCCATAAGATGATTGAGGTCGAACGGATTGAGTTTCCCGAAACTCCTACCGCCGCCGCGCTTGCAATCCAAAGCAAGATCGAGAAAGCGATTGAAGAAGCGAAACCAGAAATCGTCGCACAAAAACGAGCCAAGACAGGCGTCGCGATGTACCTAGATACGGCGGAGCCTGATGCAGAGGTTCCCGATAGTAAAGTGAATTACAAGTGCTATCTTGGTTACGGCTATTCAGGGAGCGTTTCCGTACCGCTGCGTAAGGCCTTTGTGAGGCGCGAGTATTGGCGAGAGGGTGATCATCGAATTGAGTTGGATCCAGGGCCTCCCTACAAAGTTGTGATTCGTCATGTGACGCTCAAGGAAGGCGAAGTGTTCGACTTGGGTCGCATATTGCTGGAAAGGCAGGAGTACGAAGGTACCGCAAGCATTATGGGTACGGTGGTTGACAATAATGGAGCGTTTATCCCGGGAGCCAAAGTGACCGCCGGTGATCAAGAAGTCGTCTCCGATGAAAAGGGCCGCTATCGTTTGGACGGGTTTGAGCTGGAAAACGTTTCTATAACAACCAAAGCAAAAGGCTATCGAAGCGATACCGTTCGGGTTGTGATTCGTGATATGAGCAATCGCGAGATAGAAAAGAAATTGAGAATGTTCCGTCCGCGCCGCTTGAAATTAAAGTACGCGATCAGTGCCAAAGACGACGATTCGTTCGTGGGGCCAGGGGTTGAGGAAGGTGCAATAGATTTGGTTCTTGAATCAAACCAAACCCGTCTTTCTCAATATCACTTTCGTTCCGAGAGTTTTCGTAAGTTCGTAGCAGACACAGACCTGGAACTATATTTTCAACAGGGGCAAATTAAATTGTTCAGCTGCGGAGGGCCTGTTTGCTTCCGAGAGTCTGGTTCCGGGAGCGACTTTGATGAGATTGAGTCGATGGGGGATTTCAACAATAACCTACAGAATTGCCCGCTTCTGGGAGAAGGAGAGTTCGTGCTGATCCGTGGTTTTGACGATTCGCCTGTATTTTCTTTGTCTCCCTATTGCGTCAAAATTCGATATGAAGAGTACTCTTTTGAGCCAACCGATGTCGATGCCGAAGAAGAATAGTCGCCCTGCCCCTCCTTTACCCTTGGATTCAGCCTTTAGTGCATCGTTGAATGCCGCCG
>CALDEW010000267.1 GCA_937942355.1 uncultured Pirellulaceae bacterium
CTTGTAGTCTTGGTGAAAATTAAATTCGATGTTCAAGAACTCCTCCTTGTGTTCACTGCCCTCAAAAGACTTGATAGACGCACCCATGTTGAACAAGTAATCGGGTTTCTTCTTTGAAAAATGCCAACCGTATTTGACCTCTGGGTCGCTAAACAAGTCAGCAAACTTACCTCTTGGAAGTCCTAAAAACTGTTGAGCTGCTTGGTATGCGGTGTGTCCATTCTCGAGTTCAAAGTGTATGTGGCCGGTAAAGTTCATCCCAGTACCAATCACTCTTGCAGGTGGCGGAAGCTTAAAGACCGCTCGGCGAATTTTTTCCAGCGTACCTTCGGTTGGGTCTTTAGAGAATTCCAAGAAGAATTGGACCCTGTTGGGCATTACTCGGATTGTGAAACCTTGCGTTGACCGAGCGTGAACAAAGCCATCTGTGAATACGCAGTTTTCCGCAAACTCTTTCTCGTCGATCAGTTTGTTCTTGACGAACCAAATTTGATTCGTTTTAGCTGGCTGAAGATTGTTCGCAGCAATGACAACCGAGCTTTGGGTAATGTGCTTGTACATAGGTTTATTATTATAGCCGACACCAACGCTCTTCGAGCCTACAAACATCGAAACCTACAGAGCATGCCCAACGTCAGACAGGCCAATTTGCACTGTCGTCTTTTTTTGTCGTCAAACTCGTGAAAATCAGTACAAATTAAAATCCCTGGGATTACAACCAGCGATAAAAGTTGCCGCTGGAGTGAGGCTAAATAGATGGACGGTTTTAAATTCCATGGTTCTGATTCTAGCCAAAATGCTTGATCCGGCTTTCTGAGGCGCACGAAAATGCCTCAGCTTGAGCCAAGAGTTCGGCCCGTTGATCGGTAGATAGGCCCTGCCATAGAGCCAAAAAGCGGTCGAGTTTGGCACCATCGGTGCCACTATTGTGCCACTTTTGATCACGGCCTGATTCTGACACGCTATTTGCCGTGTTTTTGGAAGGGGTGTTACGCCTCCCGGGTGTGCTTTTTCTGACCCCGCTGACTACGAGAAATCGTAGTCCTGAGCGATCTCGATCGACAGAGCAGACAAATTCCACAAGTGGTAGTCTTACCACTTTGAAAGGAATGTTGCTCATGTCTAATTTCAAAAACGTCCCCAAGTACTCGCTTCACAATCCTTCTGGTCAAGCGCGAGTCATCACCGGCGGCAAGCATCACTATCTCGCAACTTCGGGTCGCCAGAAATCCGGAACAAGTACGCGAAGCTCATTGGCCAACAGTTTCTCGAAGAGTCTGGACTACCAAAATCTCCTTCGGGAACTTTTCCTGAACTCACAGTTGACGAACTGATATCGCACTACCTGGATCACGCAGACCCGATGCGCATCGACAGCGAGCACGTGCGTTTGGGAACGTGCAATCTGTTTATGTTCTGCGAACGTAACGGGAAACCCAATGCATACAACATTCACCAAAACTAGTAAGCCATGTCTTGCTTCTGATGGAACTGGGATTTCCGCAGTTTGAGTTGTTGCACTCAGATATCACAAGGAAACATCGGGGGTAGATTGCAAGTTTTGTCTTTTTGTTCAGGAGACTTGTAGTGAAAACATCTGCATCACGGTTTGAGAAAGAAGAGTTTTGGCGGTTCGTGCTTTCGGAGCACGCTTCGAGTGGTTGAGTAAAGCAACGCCGGTCAGCCCAGAGATGCAATCGCAAGCGCGGCTAAGACAGAATAGGCCTCAAATGAGTAGATCTTTTGGAAAATTTCATTGACTGCCAAACGACCCAGCGAATAATTCCTAACCCGAAACTCTTGAACGATTTTAAGGCTCCAACGATCACGAGAGAAGCAATGCCGCGCTGTCTTGATTGCCAATAGGCTCATCGCGTAGTGGGCATTAATGCATGGTCGTGTCCTTTGTCTTTTCATTTGACAAGCAAATTGGCCGGAAAGCATTGAAATGAATGCGAAATCATCAAATTCTTTTTTTCACGCCAACGATGGCCGCACTCTAATCGAAGTCTTGTTGAGTATCGATCCCAAGGCAAGAACTGAGAGGTCCAAATGCTGGAGACAAGTTCGCGCGCAACTAATTTCAATGGGCTGGACACCCAATCGCATTGGGCGAACCGCAAACCAGCTTAAGAAGATGGGTATGCTGTATTTGTCTTGCAGTCGAAACAGCGTCAGCCTCGTCCCGGTTGTCGATTCTCAATGGAAAACCAAAAAGCAAAAAAGGAAACGGAAGTCTGGCCACTGTGTTTACTGCGGACGGCCTTCGAAGAGCCTTACCAAAGACCATGTAGTACCCCGCAGCCAGGGCGGAACAAGTGAATCGTCCAATGTGGTTAAGTGCTGTCAGTCCTGTAACGCTTCCAAGGGAAACATGACTCCAGAACAGTGGGCAAATTCAATTCTTAATTTTCGACGCCGGGAGATCACTCACCAAAATTCTTAAAGAAATCCAACACTTCGTAAACTAGCATTTCATCGCGACTTAATCTTCGGATGAAGATATTCGCGCGGGGCAGGTTTTCAACCTTTCAAAGACTTAAATATGACGGGTTAAAATATGACGGGTTAAAAACCTGCCCCACCGATTTATCGGCCGTAGAGCGTCAACCCGAAAATTGAGCTGCGTTAGAATATTAGCCTTAACACGCAAAGCCTCTGAAGACCTCTGCGAAGGCAATGGCGAAACTTACACTTCCTGCTATCCGAGAATTTATTGAAGAGCGAAATTCGACGAACTATTTAAATCAAGTCCGTTTTCAGTTAGAGTGCGGTTTAACTTTTTTCGTTTCAAACCAGTCCGAAATCTCAAAGGGAACGTGACCATGCAAAACATTCATCAACAACCTTCTCAAACACTTGCAAACAGCGCCGATGCGAAATTAAGCTGCCGGATCAAAGCGCGACATTTCTTTTCGTCACGCTGGTCGTTAGTTAGTCTTTGCATCATCGTTTTCTGTATCGCGTTTCTTTCAGCACCGACGCAACAGACGGCAGCTCAAGAAACGAAGGCCGCAGCAAGTGGCACCAAGGAAAACAAAGCCGCTCCAAAAGAACAGGCGACGGGAAAAGTCATTGACATCAAAAATGTCTGCGTTCACGTCTTGAAGCTTGAAGAAACGCTGAAGCTTTACAAGGAAATCCTTGGCTTCGAACTCGTCAAAGAAGTTACGCTTCACGGCGAAGGTATTGAAGGCATGTTGGTCAGAGAGATGAAAGCCGGCGGTTGCGTCATTCACCTCTCGCTTCCGGCGCCAAAGTTCAGTGACACCGTTGGGCCCATCGGCAACACCAATCACAACCACTTCATGCTTGTCGTTGACAACATCGTCCCCATCTGTGACAAGCTAAAGGCCGAAGGCTATGAATTGGAGAACGATGAATACGCGCGGGACAAATGGTCCTTTTTCACAGGTCCTAACGGCGAGATTGTTGGATTGACCGAGTACAGATAGATTCAATGGCGCTGCCGTTTCTATTGGCCAATACTGGAGCAATGGATCAGATATCAGCTACTGAATTTACCGTTTAAAAATATCAGAAGGTGGTTCACAGGTTGGCCATCGTCTTTTGTTGAAATTGAGCACCGCCCAACATCGTCGTTGACTTGTTGGGCGGTTGCTTCTATCGGTGCCTCTTCGCCAATGATGTGCCTCTTTCTCTTCAATGCCACCTTTAGTCACATCTTCGATCCTTTCAACCAGCGTTTGATGCTGTATTGTGTGATTCGGCGCGTGGATCCGTTCTACTTCAGCTCTATTTCTTGCCGTGATTCCCCGTCGTCCGTTACATGCTACTTAAACTAGCGGTTGATGACCGATGAAAACACTGAAAAGTCTTGGTTCCCTGAACGCAGCCCAAACCGACCGCATCATCCAGATGGCTTGGGAAGATCGCACGACGTTTGATGCCATCCGCGAACAGTTTGGCCTCGAACCGGGCGAAGTCATCAAGCTGATGCGATCGAAACTTAAACCGAACTCTTTTCGACTTTGGCGAGAGCGCACAGTAGGACGGAAGACAAAGCACTTATGTAAACGCGGCTTTACTGTCGGACGGTTTCGCTGCCCAAATCAGCGCGGGTAATCCATGTCGACTCAACTTGTCTGGTTTAAGCGTGACCTGAGAGTCCACGATCATGAGCCACTGGTGCAGGCAGCGAAAGCCGGCGCCTGCGTTGGGTTGTATGTCTACGAACCCGAACTGATCGAAGCCGACGATCATGACGCGGCACATTTGGATTTTGTAAACGAGTCGCTACAGGAGATGCGAGCGCAGTTGGAGAAACTTGGTGGCAAGTTATTGCTGCGAGTCGGAACAATGCCAGAAGTGCTCGAAAAACTTCATGCTCGGCTTGGCTTTGAAGCCATCTGGGCTCACGAAGAAACGTTCAATGATGTCAGCTACCAACGAGACCGCCGGGTTCGGGCTTGGGCCAAAGCAAAACAAATGCGGTTCATTGAGTTGCCCCAGTATGGTGTGGTTCGCCGACTGAAAGATCGCGACGGTTGGTCAAAAATATGTAACCGACGCATGAAGCAAGCCCCTACCGGTCCGCCAAGTCGAATTAACCGGCCGCCGGCCGCCGAAGAGCTTGATGCGGGCGATATCATGCCCGCAGCGGATTTAAAAGTTCGCGCCTTCGATCGCCGTGGCGTGCAGATCGGTGGCGAAGCCAATGCAATTGACTGCCTTCGATCATTTCTCGATACACGAGGTGTCAATTATCAAAGCGCCATGTCCAGTCCGGTCACCGGGGAAAGTGGTTGCAGTCGCCTGAGCCCATTTATCGCCTACGGCAACCTCTCCATGCGCACAATTCACCATCACACTAACGCGCGCATTGCCGAATTAAAATCTCAGAAGAAGTCCGGCCTGTCGATCGAACCAACTTGGCTAAAGTCGCTCTCGTCATTCAAGTCGCGGCTGAGTTGGCACTGTCACTTCATGCAAAAACTGGAGGACGAACCGTCGATCGAGTTTGAGAACTTCAATCGAGCTTATGATGGGCTGCGTGAAGACGAGTTCAACCGCAGTTTCTTCGAGGCTTGGTGTCACGGACAGACGGGCTACCCAATGGTCGACGCCTGCATGCGGGCACTGCACCAGACAGGTTGGATCAACTTTCGCATGCGGGCCATGCTGGTCTCGTTTGCGGCTTACCATCTCTGGTTGCACTGGCGCGAACCGGCGGTCTACCTTGCCCGACTATTCCTCGATTACGAACCGGGAATTCACTACAGCCAGATCCAGATGCAATCTGGAGTGACGGGAATCAACACCGTTAGAATTTATTCGCCCATCAAACAAGTCACCGATCAGGATCCACAAGGCATCTTCATTCGGCGATTTGTTCCCGAACTAATAGATGTGCCTGATAAACATCTGGCCGAGCCTCACAAGATGACTCTGATGGAGCAAACACTGTTCGGTTGTCAAATTGAAAAAGACTACCCCAAACCCATCGTCGACCATCGTCAACGTTACAAAGCCGCTCGGGATCGCATTCACGCATATAAAAAGTTACCCTCGACGCGTGAGGCATCGGCAAAGGTCTATCTCAAACACGGCAGTCGCAAAACGCCGATGAGAAAGAGGTAGTTTGATGCCCCACAAGAAAGTCAACTTACCGGAGAAAACCTGTGTTGTTTGCAAGCGCCCTTTCGCTTGGCGGAAGAAATGGAAAAATGTTTGGGATTCCGTGAAATACTGCAGCGCGAAATGCCGCAAGAGTCGCGGCAAAGCAGCCAAAGGGTAAACACCTCGACTCCTTGCCGCAATTTGGCCGGCGTCAGTGAGACTGGCCGAAATCGTTCTTAGCCGCTCGCAGGAAAAATCTTAGAGTGATTTTAGGAACGCGATAATCGCATCACGCTCAGCGGCTGACATGTTGCAAAAAGCGTCTCTCGCAGCTTCCGCTTCACCACCATGCCAGAGGATTGCTTCCTCCAGGTTTTGGGCGCGACCATCGTGCAAGTAGGCTTCCCCCGTTTCGGCAACGCCCGCGGTGTGGCCAAGACTCCAAAGCGGCGAGGTGCGCCATTCGGAACCCGTGGCGATCCCTTCACCCATGTTGTCAGCCAGTTCCGGCCCCATGTCATGCAATAACAAATCCGTGTAGGGGCTGATGGTTTGGCCACGTAGTTCCGCCATCGGATGTGTGGCACTGGTAGTGAATTGCGGCGTGTGGCACTTGGCACAACCGGCGCTGGCAAACAATGTTTCGCCTTGCAACGCTTCGGCGTCGTTGAGGTTCCGCCGAGCTTGGACGCCCAATAGCGCCGTGTAGCGCGTCATGAGATCGAGTTCTTCATCGGTAATTCCAGATCCAGTGCCTGTCGTTCCGTCATCCAATACCGGAAAAACAGACGTGGCAATTCCCATATCTCCATTGAGAGCACCGGCAATTTGATGTGCGACTTGAGCGTGAGAACCTTTAAAACCAAATCGGCCCAGACGCGACTGACCTGTTTCCGGATCGGAAATGATTTGAGGGCGACCTGAGATTCCGTCGTTGTTCGAATCGTCCGGATCCGACAACGCCATCACGCTGCTTTCACTGATGGCTTCCAACAACCCCATTCCGACCAACGGGGGCGCCAGTCGTACTGAGAAATGCGATGGTGTCGTGCCGCTAAAGGAGTAGTTCGGCTTTCGTAGTGTAAAGGGCGTTCCATCTCCGTACTGACCGGTGACAGTACTGTAGCTACTGATCGAGGCGTTGCCATCGTTTGCTCCGCCATTGGTGCTCCTCGGTTGGAATACTGAGCCGAGCATCGGATGTGGCGTTCCGCTGGAATCGCTTCCCACTTTCACGTTCGAACGAGTCATTGATTGTCCGACCGATGGAGGTAGAGCACGGCCGTTGTTGACGTGACACTCGACGCAGCTGCGGGCGATATACTTCGATCCGAGTTTGCCCACTTGTTCTGCGAAGATGGGATTACCGGATTCCGAGTGTGTTCCATTTCCAAAGTCTGTGTGATGCAAGCGCCGGCCCAACATAAAATCGCCTCCGTTGGTGGGAGATAAATTAGCTGCAATTTGTTTAAACGCATTGTCGGGCTCATTGGAGTACGGATAGTGCAACGTCGTCTTTCCGCCTAACCACGCCTTGGTTGGCAACGGATAAGAATCGAGGCTCTGGTTAACGTTGCCAACAATGCCTCCGTCGAAACCGAGGTCTTTTCCTTGAGCCCATGGCACGAGGCCTTCGCCAACGACGTACAGCAGCGTCGTGCCATAGTAGTTGCTGCGTCCGTGACGCGGGTTCTTCAGGAACTGACTAATTTCGATCTCCACGCGGTCGCCAACTTGAATCGGGCGGAAGAACTGATTGTTAAACGAGATAGTCGCCGAGTAGTTGTAATCGGTCTCGCCTGGAGTTGATGAAGGATTGGTCGAAACGAGCGTCGCGATCTGGTTATTCGAATACTCGGCCAAGGTATTGAATCCTCGGAAGAACGTCCGAAATTCAGCCGGATTCAGTTCGTCCAAAGTTGTGTAGTTGAAGGTAATATCCGTGCCGCCGTTTCTGCCAACGCGGTCAATGATTTCAACGTTCATCGTTCGCTGTTCCCAATACCAGCTCAGGTAGTGGTCGTAGGCTTTGAACATGTACTCGCGCGCATGGCGGTCTCGAGCGCGATCTGACAAATAAGTGGTCAGCGCCGCAGGCGTCTCAACGGTGGTGGCAGGTTCCAGTTGTGTGGCAGCATTGAAAAGAGGAACGATGTTGATCGCGGCATCAGCTTGAGCCGTGACCATTGCGTCCCCAGGGACACTCTTGCGTCCCGAAGCGACGGCAACAACCGCCACGTGCCAGGTTTGCCCTGCTGGCAATCCAGAAATCGTAGCACTGTTCACGTTCCCAACTTGTTTCACGTTGGTAAGACTTCCAGCGGATAAGCCGTATTGGATTTCGTATCCGTCGACTCGGTCTGTGGAACTGGCTGACCAAGTCAGGCTGATCGAATTCGCCGATCCCGAGAGGACGGTTTCTACGTTCGAAGGCGCTTGCACCACCATTGTCAGGGCATCAATGAACCCCGCAACGTCTAAGAAATTCACCCCTCCATCGTTGTTCATATCCAGAACGACATCGCGATCGAGACTGGGGAACTGTGCCGTGTAAGCCGCCCCCGAAGACAACCCTATTATAAACGGCAGAATATCTAAAAAGTCGATCTGCCCATCTCCGTTGGCGTCGCCACGGGCTGTTGAACCTGAGAATGAGCCGGCATGAACCGTTTTGTCGGCGGCCAACAAGATTAGCATCACCAATGCCGACACCATAAGTCGTCTGGATAAATTTCCTTGTCCCGGCTTGGT
>CALDEW010000268.1 GCA_937942355.1 uncultured Pirellulaceae bacterium
ACGGTTTTGCTTACGGGTGCGGAGCGAAATCACTGTTCGAACAAGAGCAATCCAATTACGGATTCTCGCCAGAGACGCTTGCTCCGGTCGCTAAATTTTGAGCCGGTGGTGGTCGAATCTCATGCCGTCTATGCCATGGCATTTTTTTAAACATGTTAGCCGAAGGTCGCTCGCCGCGGCTTGCAGTGCCTCTGCCAGAAGCAATGGGAAAACGCGACTCGGGCGAACCAGCGGCTAGCGCCCTGCCGCTAACAGAACGAGTCCTCTGGACGCGAAATAAGGGGCATCTCCGGCCGGCCGGTAGGAACCGGCCCTACGTCTGGCCTTCGGGTTCGGTGACGAAGTCGTCCGTTGCTTTAACGATCCGGCCACGCGGAAGCGCGCCCAGTCTCAGCGTCGTCGTTACGATGATGAAAAGTAAAAACGTGGGCAGTTTGAACAGCGATTCGCCTGTGCCGTGGACCAACGCGAACAGCAACATGCCGAAAACGAATGCGACGCCAATATCGCGGTGCTTCAAATAGCGCCGGAATGAAACGATCAGCGACATTAATAAGTAAAATAGAAACAGGCTTAGGCCGATGATTCCCCCATCAATCAACAGGTCTATGTACATGTTGTGACCGTGAGGAACCTCCCAGCCCAAAAGGTCGTAGAGATGTTCGATGCGGTCCTTCTCCCAATAGGCAAGATAGCCGTGACCAAGGATGGGGCGTTTTTGAATCGATGTTCCCAGCTCTTCCCATAGCGGCAGTCGGCCTGTCAACGACCCCACATCTTCGGTACGGCCCATCGCCATCGCGCCGCCCATCGAGTTCCATGTACTGTTGCGCGCGACCGAAAGGAAAATGCCAACGCCCACAAACAGCAGCAACAAAATCGTCACGCCGAAAATACGGTTGTTGGGTTTAAAGGTGACCATCCGCGTCGCAAGCACCGCGAACACCAGACCGGCCAATGTTGTCCGTGATTTTGTCGCCAGCAACACCATGATTCCAACAACGACCATCGCGATCGTAAGGTAGCTGACCGACGATCCGCGTTTGGTAAACACAGGCGCTGCCAAGCAACAAACGGTTCCATAGGCGGCCAACGAGTTAGGGTGTGCTGTTCCTACGAAACGATAGTCGGGCATATGTGGCCTGAAGTTGCCCAAGAATATTTCAATCACCAGTCCACCAAAAAGATAACAGAGGCAAACAAGGGAGAAAATTTTGGCGAGATCCTGCAACGACAGCCATCGCGCAAGCCCAAACGATGCGATCGACATCATGAAAAAGACAATCAGCTTCTGAATCGTGAAGCGCGGATTAACGGACCAAGTAACACTCAGCCCCAAATAACAAGCGTAAAGGAGAAACGAAAATAGAATCATTCCTCCCCAGCGCAAATTGTTTCGGGGTGCATTGAGGAGACACCACACTCCCAAGCCACCCAAAAGAAGACGCATCGGCGTTGTGACGAGGTTGACCGCTTCGATTCGATCAGCCGTTCGATTGGCCTCGGTTTCTAAAGCGTGAACTTTGCGGAAATAGGTGCTGGCATTGAAACTATGGTCGACCAGAAAAAATCCTGCGCCAATCATCAGCACGAAAAGCAACAACGTGAAAGGTTTCAGGGTTGAAGTGTCTTGATACTCCACACCGGTCAGGAAATCTTCATCGCTGCTGGACTGGTTAAATTGTTCGGCGGTGTCGTAGGTGCTCATGCGATTCCCTCGCCAACGGTAAAGGTCTCTGATTTCAACCAGTACATTAGCCAACCACCTTCGATGACCGTGGCCGCCAAAGACCCGGCGCAAATCGCAATCGCAGTTCCGGTCAAACCAAACTCGGGAGTCAACAAGGCCGCCGCTGCCAAAGTCACGATGCTCCAGAAGAGTTCCCCGATGAAGATTCCGCGCGGTTTTTCGAGCGCTGCCAATCCGTTGCCGGCCACGATGGAAAGGCTGCAAATCAAGACATGCAGGCTGAGTATCGTGACGACATTGCCATAGGGAGACAATTCAGGTTTAAATGCGAATGCCAAAATTTGTTCGCCGGCGAAAAAGTAGACCAGACAAATCGCCGTCAGCGCGATACTGAAAACGGCCGCTGATTGACCCAGCACGTGTTGCATCGCGGATTTGCCTTGCGTTTGAAGTGCCACTACGGCTTTGGGTTGGAAAAGATTGTTGCAGCCAATGACAAACATCATCGAAACATTCGCCAACGTCATGCAGCTGCCCCAAATGCCGGACGCGTTTTCGCCGACCATATACAACACCAAAAAAGGCAACAGGCTGTTGACAATACTGGGGAAAAATCGAGCCGCTACCAACCAGCTGGAATAACGATAACACGTTTGCCAATCACTGCTAAGTTGTTCTCGTACAAAGTTGAACGGTTCGGTTTTCAACAGCAGCCAAACCAGCGCCGGCAGGAGACTGGCGACTCCCATCGCTGCAAAAACGGCGTTGGCGGTCAGCACTGAATTCAAATAGCAGACGTAGATGATCGCAAACTGCAACATCAATGCCGCGCCGCTCAGTAGCGCCGCCGCGCCGTAGCGAAAGTGAGTGCAACTGACGGCCCGGAGATGGTCTCTTAGCAAGATCGGCGGTAACGCCGCAGCGATCACGGCAAAACAAACGCTCAAACCTTCAGGTGCCGGAACGAAGTTAAATAGTATCGCCAGCCCGATAAAAATCACACAGCTGGCGACCGAAAACCAACCTTGCTGAACCAGGCTGCTGCCAAGGAAGGCCGAATTCTCGCGTTCAGGCTGATGGGCGAAGACAACGTAGGGGGCGGCCAGCATACGTTCCTGGATGACGCGAAAAAAGCAAAGGATCGACCAAGCCAACACGTAGACATTGAGGTCACCCGTCGAGCAAAATTTTGCGACGACCATCATGGTGACGAAGCTGTTAAGGCTGACAAAAGCCTGATCGGCCAAGGCGAGAACGACCTTCGCCAGCGGCTTTCGCGCGGGGGACTCGGATTGTTGGAGTTCAGCGTTCACTGCGGACGATTGATTGGGGGTAGTGGACGAGGCAACGAGTCCTCGCGGGGCGTTAGACCGAAAAAATTCCTCAACGTCCGTGCGGAACGAAGCATGTGAGCTTATGCAACGAACTTGTCTGGTAATGCAGCGGCAGGACTCGTGGCCTCGTCCACTACCGGCTGAGCCTTAATTGAATAAACGCTGCAACCAACGTGGCAGAACACTTCCTTCGCCACCAGTCATCACCACGCCCAAAAGATTATCGTTAACGTTTTCGATACTTTCCTGCATCTCTTCCAAGCGATAATTTTGAACGCCTGACCGCGCCACAACAATGACGCCGTCGAGATACGTTCCCAAGGAATGAGCGGGCGAGGGATTCTTGAACACGGGCATATCGACAATCGTGACACGATACTGATCGCGTGCTTGATCGAAAAAGTGGTCGGCCAGAGAAGGGTCGGGGACGATCTGCCCGGCAAGTTGTTTGTCTCCCACGCCCAAAACATCCAGTGACTCAATTTTGGTAGGTGTGGCAGCCGACTCCAACGCCGATTTTCCTGTCAGGCAGTCACCGTATCCGACTTTTCCGGTTCGATACATCCGAGACAGCTTGCTATCTTTGACGTTGGCGTCAATCAATAGCACTGGGCCCATACCGTGATCGGCACATCGAATCGCCAAGTTGATCGCAGTGGTTGTTAGCCCCTGATTGTTTTGACATGCGGCCAGACCGATGACGACTGAATTGGAATTCTGAAGTATCTGTTTGTCCAAGTTTCGCAACAGCACGTCGATGTACTCGCTGCCGCGACGTTTGGGGATGTTTGTTTTGGTTCGGCGTTGCGAACCATCCCGGTCCGCTACGCCCACAGTTTCGTTATCTGTCATAGCTTTCTCCATGGTTCGATGACTATTTTAAAACACTACGGAATCGACGTGAATCGGGAATCGAAACCAACACAGGGGCTCCGATTGCCTCAGAAACCTGTTGGGCTCGACGCGCCGAATTGTCGATCGATTGAAGGCCGACAGCGATTGCAATCGTCCCCAAGAACATCGCGGCTAAACCCAGCAATGCCACAATTCCCTTCGAAGGGCTGATCGGTTTTTCTTCCAATGTCGGCGACTGAGCGACGCTGATGTTGGAGAACGCTTGTTGGTCAAGCGCTTCGCTGATCCGAGCGTCTTCGAGATTCTCAGAGTATTTCGAGTAGTTGTTGACGGCAAGGTTTAAATCGCGTTGCAGTTGTTCGATGTTGATATCTGCCGCGTTAAGGTCCGTGATTCGAGAAGCGATCGTTGCCTCTTGAGTTCTTAGTTCATTCAGCACAGCTTCAAATCCTGAAACGCTGGCTTTCGCTTCTGCAAGATCCAGCAGCAATGCCTGATAGACTTCGCTAACCGCTTCGGTCACTTCCATCCGGCTTGAGTTATTTCTTCTGGCTAGCTCGCGACGAGCTTCGGCTTCTTGCTTTTTGATCGCGTCGATGCGCGGATGATCTTTAAGCCGAGCCTCCAACTCCATACGCTGGACTTGAAGTTCGTACAGTTGAGACCGGATCAAGTCGCGGCCGGTATTGGGGACGCTCTTTTCCTCGGATCGGATACTCTTGGGTTGTTTGGCGAGCAGGTCGGTGATCGTTATGATTTTCGCCTTGGCTCCTTCGAGTTCGCGGATGGTGTCCATTTTTTGCTGCTGAGCCACTCCCATTTGGTCTTCGAGCATGTTGCGATGTCCGCTGATCGAGGCAAGGCCGATTTTATCTTTGTACTGTTTCAGTACGTCAGATTTTTTGGCGACGTCATCCTTTAGCGCGGCTTTCTGCTCTTCGAAGAACTGCTTGGAACCTTGCGTCACAAAAATCTGCGCGTGTCGAAGTGTGTACTGTTCGATCAACGAATCGACAACGGCTTGAGCGAGTTCGGGCGAGTCACTATCGTACTCGATCGAAACCACGTTCGACTTTCTTTCCGAACCAACGTCAACGTTCTCGATGATCTCTTGGATGGCTTCTTCTTTGTCGCTGATTGGGTCGATCTGTTTGATGACTTGTATGACCGATCCGATCGATTCCTTAACCGATTTAACGAAGTCGCTGGTTTCCTTTTCTTGCTGCCCCGGCAAAGGAGCGTCGCCAAGCACGACTTCGGGCGTTAACTTTTCCACGACGTTGGTGATAACACCTCGACTGGCGACGACGTCCAAGACGGATTTGATTTCGTCTTCGCGATCAGTCTCTTGGATTGAAATCGTTTCGCCAGTAGCAGCCGTTGGATCCAGCCGAGAGTTCTCGCGGCCGATCTTGATCCAGATCTTCGCTTCTGAACGATACTTCCGAGGCCAAAACATGATGATGGCGGAGATCGCTAGGAGCACCAGCAAGTTGTAGAGAAGGATTTTCTTCTTGTGTCGGAATAAGGACTCCACGTAGTCGCGGAGCTTAAACGAGTTTTCGGCAGGACGGATCATGGCGGATTTATTGTTAGAGGATTGATCGCTCGCCGTGGTCGCGGCACAACGGTAGCTCAGTTAACGATTTATCAGTTTAATCACACAATCGGGTATTCTACGCATT
>CALDEW010000269.1 GCA_937942355.1 uncultured Pirellulaceae bacterium
CCTGCGTGTGTGTACGCGTAGTCTTCGTCTAGGTCAGCGGGGTAGTTGCCACCAAAGTGCCACTTTGCCTTGTCGTAAACGGTGACGTCGCTCATGAGAAATCTAGGGGCGTGTAACGGAATTATAAACGACAAGGTGTCGTTTATTACGGAAACGACTGTCTTACTTCTTTTCAATATAGCTGATTTGGGCGGGAGGTGGAATGCAGGAAGTGCTGGGAGAGATGGAGTTCGGTTTGCAGAAAAAATTTACACGATTTTTCGCAAAATGAAGGTCTTCGGCGCCTCATTTATTGCCCTCGGCGCGCACTTTGAGCTTGATTGGCTTTGGCACGCTTGTGAAGCGCGAGTAGGAGACGCGGGTTTAACCGCGATTGATTCTTGATGGATGAGAAACGCCTTTCACGTTGCTTACCTTGGTCACGTCGACGTGGCCTGTCCGATCAGAACAGCGCTAAAAAGCGCTGGCAGATGTGGGATCTGAGCGTCTCGTAGAATTCTGGCGAATGGATACGCTGGACCATCGCCTTGGACATGCCACGCATTGGCTGTTGCCACTGCGCTACGTTGGGCATCGTCAGTTGGACCCAGTTCAAGTCATTCTTTTCAACGACGATGCCTGTCAAGAAAACGCGCCGCTCCACATCCAACGATTCGCCGGAGGATCGGCGGCGTCCTACCGATCCGGATTTGTCACGCACAACCTCCAACGTCACTCGCGCCGCGGTGGTGTCTTCAATCTTCTGGAAGTGAATTTTGAGCGTACCCACCGGCGGAGCACCAGATGATGGAGGGTCTTTTGGGAAGCTGCGGGGCGCGGATGAACAGGTACCGCCTGAGTCTGCTGAGCGACCGAGGGTTGGCTGCCGAGCCCATTGGTCGATCGGGCTTTGGATTACTTGACCGCGGATTTGAGCAACCTTAGTGTAGATGGTGGTCGTTTCAAGACGTTGGTGCCCCAGTAATTTTTGAATGTAGCGGATGTCGGTGCCATGCTCCAACAGATGTGTGGCGAAGGCATGCCGAAATGAATGAGGGGTGATCTTCTTCTTGACGCCGGAAAAATCGACCGCAATCGCGACCCAACGCTGCAAGGTACGCGGCGACATATGACGATTTTTTCGGTGTTGAAGTGAAGGAAATAACCATTGGTTTCCGGACTGTTGGCGGCACAGTTCCTGAATTGAACCGCGCCAGGTCTGGGGCAGCATCACCAGACGATCGCTGCAACCTTTGCCTTGGTAGATACGAATGGTGTTGCGTGTGAAGTCGATATCGCGCACTTGCAGTCGGCAAAGTTCGCTGTTGCGTAGGCCCGCGGCGTAGAGAATGCCGATCGCCAGTTTAGCGGCGTGTGTCGGCGCAGCGCTGAGGATGCGACTGATTTCGGATTCCGATGGAACGACTGGCTGGCTTTTTTTCCGTCGGGGCGTCGCCAAACCCAAAGTGATGTCGCGTCCGCAAAATTTGTCGAAACACGTTCGGATAGCGCTCAAACATCCCGCGATTTGCGCAGCGCTGGCACCTCCGTCGACCAGAAGTTCAAGATAGTTACAAACGTCCTGGCGTTGAATCGTATGGGGCAGGTTGCCATGCCAACGCAAAAATCCCTTGACGTAACTAAGGTAGCTTTTACGAGAATTGGTGGCGTACATCCGAATTTTGAGCGTCTGATGAATGACGCGAAGAAATTCTTCGGTGCTTGGGCAGCCGCTGATCACCGAATGGCCGCTTGGCAGGTTGGATTCAACATCGTCGCGCGGGGCGCGGCGTCCACGCGCGATGCGGTAGTGGTTGCCGTCATTGTAGGTGTGCACGGGGGGACGAGTGGCGGGTTGAAGGCTGCTCATGGGCGACTCCCGGTCAGGTCGGTCAGGCGTGTTCCTTTGTTCACTTCTGCGGTAGCATAACCGAAGGCACCTTGCTGATGAAATAGCTGTTGGTGGTGCGTGATAGCAGAATTATTTGGTGCTTGCGTTGTAGGCTATCGCTGTTTTGGGGGGCTCGAAGGCGTTAAACTTTAAGAGCACTAGCCGGTGCGCAATAGCGGCCGAGAGCCGACTCTACGATTAGATATTGATCAAATCAACAGATTGGTGGTTGCGGGTTGGGGAGCCTTTGACAGAAACATGGTGGAAAGGTTACGCGACGAACCAGCGGCTAGCGCCCTGCCGCTAACAAACCGAGTCCTCCGGACCCGGCGGGGCCCATTGAGCTTTGGCTAGGGGGGCGAAGTCTTTGACGGAAACACCGTGGATGCGTTACGCGACGAACCAGCGGCTAGCGCCCTGCCGCTAACATTGCGTGTTGCTTCACCCTAAGTGCGTGTCGGTGTAATGCCGTAATCTAACAACGGCAACTACTTACAATACCACCAACGGAGCTACCAATTTACCCATTGGCTTTTGTCGTGCAGCCAATCTGGTAACGACTTTAGCTCTTCGTCGTTGGGGGCGCCTGTTAATCGCACCGGTCCGTCTTTGGTGATTGCGATTGTGTGTTCGAAGTGGGCGCTTGGTTTTTTATCGGCGGTGATCACGGTCCAACCATCATCCAGCAACACTAAATCGTTAGTGCCCGCGTTGACCATTGGTTCGACGGCCAGTACGACTCCGGGCCGCAGATCGAAATCTTCGCCTTCTTCGTCGCTGAAGTAGTTGGGGACCTGCGGCGGTTCGTGCAGATTTTGTCCGATGCCGTGGCCGCACATGTCTTCGACCACCGAAAACCCGTTGTCTAAAACGTAGTCCTCCATCTCCCTGGCCACTTCACTCCACATCGTTTTTTCGCCCATCAAACGAATTGCGATATTCAAAGTTTCGTTGGTGACCTTGAGCAATTTTTTGTCACGCGCCGAAATACTGCCAACGGCGTGCGTCACCGCGGCGTCCCCGCACCAGTTGCTAATGCGGCAGCCCGTGTCTACGCTGACGATGTCGCCTTCTTTGAGCGTGCGACCGTCGGGAATGCCGTGGACGACTTCTTCGTTGACCGAAATGCAGGTGACCGCCGGAAAGGGAGGATGGTCACCCGCTTCGTAGCCCAGAAATAAGGGCTCTGCGTCGTAGTCCTTAAACGTGTCGACGTAAGCGCTGTCAATTTCGGCCGTCGTGATACCGGGCTTGATTAGCTTGGCACCGGCCTGATGAGCCTGCCAGACGATCAGGCCGGCGGCGCGCATCTTCTTGATCTCGCGCGGCGATCGTAACACGCGTTTGACGTTGCCGATGGACATAAGCAGTGACCTGTAAGTATTCGATTGGTAGTGGGCGAGGCCACGAGTCCGGCGGGGCAATGACACGTCAAGTCTGCTCTCACGCCTGGCTCGAGACTACTACGTTAATTCTTCGGAAATGTTGTGTTATTCGTGGAGCGACGCCGATGAGGAAATCGCTGTTGGGGAAGACGTTCCGTGTTCTTTTATTCGTATTTTTTCGATTCGTATTTTGTTGGTCTAACGCTCGGCTGGACTCGTGGCCTCGTCCACTACGGATTTTTTGTGCGCCGTTCAATGGCGCTACTTCTTTTTGGGTTTGTAGACTTCGGTTGCCGTGCCGTAAAACACTTCCGCGGCGTTCATCATCGTTTCGGCCAAGGTCGGATGAGCGTGAACGCTTTCGGCGATATCACGCACTTCGCAACCCATCTCGATCGCCAGCACGGCTTCGGCAATCAATTCGCCAGCGCCCGATCCGACGATGCCACAACCAAGGACGCGTTCGGTCTCGGGTTCGACGATCCACTT
>CALDEW010000270.1 GCA_937942355.1 uncultured Pirellulaceae bacterium
GCGGATAATCTGCCCCATTAACCCCAAATTCGCTCAATACGTTTCCTGACGCGTCCGAAAGCGCGATGTATTCTCCACCGGCACTAAGTCTGAAATCGGTATGTAGATTGCCGTCTGGGTCCGTAACTCCATCACCCGATGCAAACACGACTAGAAACTGCCCGACACCAAGTGTTGCACCAGAGGGAAATTGCCAACTGCTCAAGCCTGAAGCATCGACAGTTAAAAAGTAATCATCCAGCTGTGCTACCGAAGTACCCTGGTTTTGAATTTCAATCCAATCAGATGCCTCACCATTGCCATCCAGCAGCACCATATCGTTGGACGCAGCGAATTCTGTGATGACCGGCAGGGCAGCCATCACTTGTCGTGGTTCAAGCAGCTGGTAAACGATAGCCGATTGACTTTTGGCATCACGACGTTGCTTGTTTCGTGAGGGCATGCGAATCAGTCTTTCAAGAAAAGTTGGAGTAATGGTTTATAATTTAAGGCCGATAACGAAGCCCATGCGGGCGTGGAAGGAAGTTCGGCAGTTCCCCCCGTTGGATTTAGCCGACACACCCTTGGACATAGTATCCAACGACTCCGAGCCTGATGGGAGGAGAGATTGTTGTTGGCGCATGTCGACACACAAAAGGAATGCCAACTTTGCAACAACTCAAAGAGAAGGTTTTGATCTCTCTTTGGAAGTGATCTTATGAAAGTCTTGATGTTATAGGACTATGGGCATCTCCAGCAGCGATCGTTAAGGTCAACGGAGTGATTGCTTCGGCGTTGTCGATTGTCGCAGCAACACCAATCTATTTCGTGCCCAATGTCTTATAGACACGATTCGGATTCAGCGAGGAGAGATAAGCGGAACGATAGTAAAATTCTCATTGAAAAGCGATTGATTTCAAGTCGAGCAAGAATTTTAGCGGAAACTTAATTAACATTACGCCCGTTTAGTGTGGTTGTTTTGCTTCAACAAGACCCTTTTACACACGCTTTTGCTACGTTACTGGGTGCTCGCTGCCCTCAGGAGGCAAATCAGCTGTCAACTCAATTTGTCGTTCATATGATAGGTTTCGCGCCCGCTCGAGGGCAATTACTGGCCAAATTGGCCTCTTCACGGCGGCGGAATCTCAGATCTCAGATTCCCCACAAACACCTGTCCAGCAAAGCCAAAAAATCAATGCATTGCGTTAAAGCCGGTAATTGATGATTAAATGTTAAATTGTTAACATCAGCAGCTTTTGACGCTAAACTACGCGCCTTTAAATGCTATACTGCCGATGAAGTTATGCATCCTCTTTCGCTAAATCTAGCCCCACCTTTCTAGGATTTCACATGCTTTTCTCTCTCCGGAATAGCGCTTATCGCTCACCCACCCCCTCCTCAGCCGGCCTTCGGAAACGCCTTAGCAATTTTTTTACGGTATGCGGTTTATTACCACTGGCGAGCCTTTTTATTGGCCATGGAACCCTGCAGGCGGCAACCATTACCGCTGACGCATCTTTGAGTGGTGTTCGCAATTGGACGGCTGGGTCGACTTGGATTGGAGGCAACGTTCCGGGGCCCAACGATCGCGCGATCATTCCTGAAGGCTCGACGGTGTTGCTCAACGGAACCAACCACATTGTGAGAGAGTTGATTGTTCAAGGAACGCTTAGAGCTGCTGAAACCCCCGGTGTTAATCGGACCCTGAGGTCCAATTGGATCCACGTCAACGGTAGAGACGAACCCAATAGTGGAGGCTTATTGCAAATCGGTTCGGCGACCAATCGTTATGACCAAGCAAATTTTACTATCATACTGACCGGCGAAGACCCTAACCAAGATTTCGATATTGAAGTGTCAGGTTGTGGATGCGGTTGCATGGGAAGCATGACCATCACCAACAACGATTCGTTTTTGATGGCCTGTAATGGAGGTAGGCTGCAGTTTTTTGGTGAGGATAAATTATCTTTCACTAAATTGGCTGCGACAGCCAACTCAAACTCCTCACAGATCATCGTCGAAAACGTGATCGAACGGAACTTTGACGGAACAACTTCAGCCGCTTCCGACGGTGCGCTAAACTGGGAAGTCGGTGACCAAATTGTGATTGCCAGCTCGTCAGAAGATTACGATGACGAAGAAGTGCGAACGATCACGTCGATCGCGAACCTAGGCAACGGTACTTCGCGCATCTCACTGAATTCTAGGTTGAACCGACGGCATTACGGGCAGATAGAAACCTACAGCAACAACACGCGTGATTGGGACTTAGACCTTCGCGCCGAAGTCGCATTGCTCAGCCGAAACGTGCGTGTGGAAGGCGAGGCTTTTCACGACACGGACAATAACTTTGGAGATCGAGCGCGATTTACTCAATCGCTGGGTAACACCGGAGATGGTTTTGGTGGCCACATCATGATTATGGAAACTGCTGGTCAGACCACGATCGATGGAGTCCAGTTGGACCGTCTTGGTCAGACCGGTCGTCTGGGCCGCTATCCCATTCACTGGCACTTGGCCGGCGACCGCAGCGGTGACATATTGCGACGGACCAGTATTACGAACTCCAACAACCGCGGTGTCACGATTCACGGTACAGACAATGTCTTGATTGAAGGTGTCGTGCTGCATGATATTCACGGTCACGGTTTCTTCATGGAAGACGGAGTCGAAACGGGCAATGAGTTTATTGCCAATATCGCATTCGGGATTCACAAGGTTGGCCGAAGTTCGGCGGTGGGCGATTTTGCGCCGGACGTCAACGATCCGTTTATTGTAGATACGCACGATCATGTTGGCCAAAATCCCAACCGTTTTCTCAGTTCGGCCGGGTATTGGGTAACCAATCCAGACAACACTTGGGTCGGTAATATCAGCGCCGGTAGCGAGGGAACCGGATTTTGGTTCATTCTTCCCGCCGAAGCGATCGGTACTTCTGCAAGTGACCCTCAATACGCCAATGTCAGGCCTGAACTTACCAACCTAAGGCAGTTTGATTTCAACAGTTCGCATTCTTCGCCGGCAGGGCTCAACTTCGATCGCGGTTCGGACCTTGAAGTTCCAGTGGGCGGGAACATCAAAGCATTTTTTGATGGCGATAACTGGCTTCCTTCTAGCGAGCCGCAAATCAATAACTTTACGGCCTACAAGCACAACGTGGCGATCTATCATCGCGGATTTATCGGAAATTTCCACGACAATCGGATTGCTGACAGCGACATCGGAACCTTTATTACGTTTACCCAGCGAATTACAGATACGCTTTATGTGGGGCACTCGCGCGGGAACGCCGATCTATCAGATTCGGTCACCGGCCACTCGATTTACGATGGTGCCAATACGCTTGACGGAATTCACTTTGGTGGATTCGGCAGCAGCAACGCTCACATGTTCCGCACCAACGGATCGGCTTTGCGACATACCAGTCACGTGATGAGCAACACTTCTTTCGAAAACGATGGCAGCGCCAACCACGTAAGTGTTGCGGATCCCAATGGTAATTCGGCACAGAATTCGCCGTTTGATTTTTCCCCTACCTCGGTCTACGACGCCGATGGAACCTTGACAGGACATGTTGGAGGCGGCCCAGGCTGGACCGTGGTGGCCAACCACCCATTTTTCTATGACAGTGACGACATTGTCCCCAATGGATGGAATGCAGCGATTTCACCAGATTTGTATGCGATGCTTCACTTTTCTCCCGCCAATTCAAATTCTCGATTCCGCGTCCGAGCGCCTGATGGAGATCGAATTACTGACGAAGGGACTTCCAGACGTAATACGCACATTAAAGTTGGTTTTGGCTTTGACCCTGCTGACGATCACTTGATTGATCTGGCAGGTGGATCGTTATCAAACGCGTTCGATTTCTTCTATTACACGAGGACTGGACCAACCGGACCTAGCGTGCTGAGGCTGGCCGGATTCGGTAACAGTCTCCGCCCCCAAGACATGAATCGGGCGACCACGGTCGAACAGCTGCGGTCTGCCAACGAAGCAACTTTCACAGTGGTTAACGGAGATGTCTACATCAAGGCTTTCAGCAGTTCTGACAGTATCCGAATGCGGGACTTCAATAGCACCAATCCGATCGCCCGCAACGATCAGGCAACCGTCGACGAAGGTACTTCGGTGACCATCGATGTGCTTGCCAATGATAATGACAACGATGGTGATTCACTGACCGTATCTCCTGGCACATCGGTCGTTGTGGCGGACTATTCAGATGATTTTCAAACGTCACCTGGCCCTGCCAGCGGATGGCAGTACCTGTGGAATGAGACGGGAGCATTTGGGAACGCTAACAACTATTCCGTGATGCCCGTCAGTGGTGGGCAATATAGACCATCTTCGGAGCCTTACTTGAATTTGGCGTCCGGATCGGGGCACCCTGGCAGTGGGCTCGACCAAGGGGGCGCGTTTAATGTTCTCACCATCGCCGCTTACACTGTTGCCTCCGATGGAAACTACAGCATTGCCAACAGTTTTCTTACCCGCGACGGCACGTTCGGTGACGGCGTAGGGGTGATGCTGCACGTAGGAAACACCGTAACTCAAATCGGCGCTATTGCCGCCGAGGGCTCAGGTAACTTCGATACATCACTTGGATTTTTAACCGCCGGAACGACAGTTTATATTGGCGTTAGTCCGGACGGGCCGGGAGCCGGTTCGAGTGACGGCAATGATTTTTTCACGTGGGATTTTTCGATCGTTCGGCAAGAGGCAAGCCAAAATGGTCAGCTGATGGTCAATTCCGATCAGTCGATTACTTATACTCCTGATCCGGGATTTGTTGGATCTGAGACAATCAGCTATGAAATTAGCGACGGTCGAGGCGGATCTGACACGGCCAATATCACGGTGACCACGGTTGCTGTCGAAGATGAGTTTTTACTCGGTGACGTCAACCAGGACGGAGGCGTCAACTTCCTTGATATTGCGCCCTTCATTTTGCTGCTGCAGAACGGCGACTTCCTTGAAGAGGCCGATACTAACGAAGACGGTGGCGTGAACTTCTTGGACATCGGACCCTTCATTAGTTTGCTTACGGGTTAGTAAGAAATTCGGAGCTGGCTTAATCAAAAGTGGGATTTTGGCCTCCAAATACTGAGCTTTTACTTTGCGTTCGTTTTCGCTATGGTCAGCGAATCGAAAGTATCGCATTCGTTTAAAGCCCTATTCCTGTATTTGGAACCTAATCATGTCTTTTCTGAAGCCACTGGCGTTGGTCGCTGTTTTGTTAGCCTTTGTCACAAATGCGCAGGCGCAGAGCATCGAAGTCGCCGGCGCGTCGAGCTGTTCTTCTTGTTCTGCCTGCTCAAATAGTGTGCCCGGTCCGATTGTTTCATCGCCCGCGGATACGGGATGTTGCTTACCCGGTCCGACCGTTGGGTCTATTCAGCCTCGACTACCAGTTAGCTCGTGCTGTAACAATTTCGGCCCGTTTGATGTGCCGCGGTTGACGACGCCTCTGAGATACGACACGCCACCGATTGGTAAAGCAGTGGGAAGACCACTTTTTGGACGCTGGTCCGGATTCTAAAACGTCGAAACATGAATCGCCTGTAGACCAGTGACGCTTTTGGGCAACTGGAGACTCACCGCCGGCTTTAGCTGTTGAAAAAAAGATCCGTCAAAGGTGATTTGGCGGTGGTTTCGCATCGCTGATTTCCGCACAGACAAAACGAAAAACGGCGAAGTCGAGTGAATCGACTTCGCCGTGTTTTTCGTATTGCTTGGGTGACCCGTTTATCTAAACGGAATTCACACTAAGCGGTTTCTTGCTTGGTCACGTACATTTCCTGAATCGTGAAAACGATCGCGGCGAGGGCACCACCGATCAGCGGGCCAACGACGTGAAGTACGATGTTTTGCATCGCTTCTGGGGCACCGCCGATCACACCTTTGATCACGTTTGGACCGATGCCAACGGCTGGATTGAAAGCTCCACCGGAGATTCCACCGCCAGCAAACGCAGCAACGACAACGGTGAAACCAATCGCCAATCCGTAAAACGAATTGCCCTTGGTTCCAGCTGAGGTCGCAGTTTGTAGAACGACCAGAGCAAGTGCGAATGTGAACAGGATTTCGACGATCCAAGGACCGGGGCTCGACAGCGAATAAGCAGCGCCAGGGGCTGGGCCGAAGTAGTTCGATATAGCGGCGGCGTCAGCGGTGGCTTCTACCGGAGCGATCACAATGCTTACCACCCAGGCGGCAACAAGCGCACCGGCAACTTGTACGATCCAATAAGGAACCAAGTCAGCCTTGCTCATAGCACCACGAATCGCGGCGGCCAGGGAAACAGCAGGATTGTAATGGCCACCCGAAACGTGACCTCCCATGTACACCATGATCATCAGCGCACAACCGATCGCAAGAGGCGCCATGGCGACGCCTTGGGTTACTGTTAAGCCAATGGTTAGAACCAGAAAAAAGGTTCCTATAAACTCAGTCAAATACTTTGCAGACACTTTGTCTCCTTCAGTGGAAAAGTTAGTTAAGAAGTTTTATAGGGTTGCACGAGGTGACTTTCACGCGGTCGGCAACCCAAGAGGAAAATCTGGGGGATATCAACAACGAACGTGTCGACTTTGCATGTTACGGATTAGCTGTCACAGCAACGAGCTTTTATCGGTTAGATTTTTGGCAATTTACAGCACGATGCCTAAAAACGGTCAAAAACTCCGAGTTTGTTGGGGTATTCCGAGCGTGCCAGCAGGTGCAGTGGCGCAATTTCTTCCGCTGGACAGTTGGCGGTTTCCCTGCAAATACGACATTTCTACGGTTGGTTGTAAATGCTGGCCGCATCTCTATTTGGTCCCAAGGGAACGGTCGCCGGTTGGGTTAACTTGGAACTTGACATCCAGCAAAAGGCAACACTATCATTCGCCGGGGCGACAAACGAGACGGATGCGCAAGAAGCGGGCGAGCCAACGTTCGCCTCCATAATATTCCTCCATTGAAAAAGGCGAATACTATTTCTTCTTATCCTGCCGAACGATTCAATGAGGAACTTGAAGCTGACAACGTCCTCGAACTGGACATTGACTACTCGATCGTGCGCACTGCTTATGAGGAAGTCGAACCGATCGTAGCGGCTGACTACTTCGAAGGGGTAAGGGAGTGTGAAAAGACCGGAATTGGTCTACGCTCTTTTTGTCCCGGCTGGAACGGTGACTTGCGGTGGATCTCTTCGGTCAATGAGACGGCGTTTGCTTTTTTTGACAAGTACTTCGAGAAGCTGGGTATCGTCGAAAAAGCCAAAGCGCTGATCGGCGATTGTGGTGACTTGATCATGTACTCTGGATTTTTTGTGGTCAGGAGTCATACCAAGAAGCCCTACTACCACTTTGATTTCTCACCGGAAGTGGGGCTCAACGCGTTTACGTTGATGACGCCTGTGACACAAACCGGTGACGTCGGAAACTTGCTTTATCATGACGCTTACGAAGAAGAACGCGTCTATAAATACTCGTGCGGCAAGGCGGCTTGTTTCGGTGGCGGGTTTTATCATTCGACCGAACCGTTTGAATCATCACAGCCGTATGTTTTTCTCTGTTTTACTTTTGGCGCCAATGATATGGAGCATTGGGATGCCATTTCCGCTGCTGCTGCTGAACAGAGCCCCATTTACCGGCATCCGACACGCGGGATCGTGAATTCCGGAATGGCTTAGCCGATTTTGCGAGGGGGCAGGGAAGAGGAAGGTTATCTGTTACGATAGCGATATTAATTTTAGTTTGATGGTCTGCGATGTTGCCATCCGCCTTTGTCAGCAAAGCGAAGATTATTAAACATGTACCTTTTCTTCGACACCGAGACGGCTGATTTGCCACGCGATTTCAATGCGCCTGAAACGGACATCCGCAATTGGCCTCACATCGTCCAAATCGCATGGGTTACCGGGGAATCACTGGAAACGATGGCGGCCCCGCAGGTTCATCTAATCAAACCTGATGGATTTAATATTGCCCGTGGTGCATTCGACGTACACGGAATATCCAAAGAAGACGCAGAAGCCACGGGCGTCCCGCTCAAACCTGTGCTCGATTTATTTCTCAAAGACGTCGCCGCCGCGAATACCGTTATCGCTCATAATATTGAATTTGACACCAAGGTTGTCGGCGCCGAATGTGTCCGTAACAGCATTGCCAATCCGATTCGCCAAAAAAAAATGCGTTGCACCATGAAGGAAGCTGCTGCATACTGCCGAATCCCATCCAAACGTGGATTCAAATGGCCGCGTTTGACGGAGCTGCATAAAAAACTGTTTAACGCCGATTTTGCAAATGTTCACGATGCGTCCAGTGATTGCTTGGCGTGTATGAGGTGCTTTTTCGAGCTACAACGGCTCAATGTGATGTAAACTAGTGCTGTGCTATGTCTTAATTTTCGAGTAGTGGATGAGGCCACGAATCCTGCGGCTGCATTAAACGATGCAGTAAAGACAAAATCAAAGGGTAAAGAAGAGGCAGGACTCGTTGCCTCATCCGCTAACTCTAACCCTATATTTAAGTTGGCACACAGCACTAGTGCTGCTTTGCTCCAAAATTCCAACGTGTCTAGAATCGAAAGCCCCTATTGATGAAACTTGACGTCATGGTTGTCGCGCCTCATCCCGACGATGCGGAACTGGGGATGGGCGGTGCAATAATGAAGATGCTCGATGCTGGGCTGATGGTGGGCGTGTTGGATTTAACCTCAGGTGAACCGACCCCTCATGGATCGCTGGAGAAACGCGCGGCCGAAACCAAGGCCGCAACGGAGATCTTAAAATTACCTTGGCGAGAAAATTTGGGGCTGCCCAATCGCAGTCTGGTCGCCGACCTCGAGACGCGGAAACTTTTGGCGGAGCAGTTTCGATTACATCAGCCAAAGTGGATTTTTGCCCCTTACTGGGAAGACGCCCATCCCGATCACTTGGCGGCCACCGAACTGACCGAAGCGGCTCGATTCTGGGCCAAACTGTCCAAAACTGATATGCGTGGGGAGAGGTTTCATCCGCAACGGATCTACAATTACTACTGTGTCCATCTTAAAATGAACGCTCAGCCGGCCTTTATTCTCGATATTAGTGACTACTGGGAGCGAAAGATCGCAGCGATCGAATGTTTTCACAGTCAATTTATCCAAGGAAGGGAGGAAGGGGAGTTTTCTTTTTTGACCAAATTGCGAGATGAGGCCAGCTATTGGGGGAAGTCGATTGGTGTAAAGTATGGCGAACCCTTTACCTCGCGCGAGCCGATTGGATTGACCGGTTTTGGTGAATTAATTTAAGATTTTGAGACCCGAGAAGAACAAATCTGATTCATTTCAGTTAAATTTGTTAACACTTTTTATTCCTGCAGCCCAACAAGGAGATTTTTGTGGCACATCCAATGAACCACGATTCCGAAAAAAATAAGTCGCGTCGTGACTTCCTCAAAACAGGCACCACAGTCGCTGCCACTGCCGCCACGGTTAGTGCTTTGGCGACTCCGAAGCTATCGCTGGCAAAGTCTGCCCATGCTGCGGGATCCGATACGGTGAAGATTGGCTTGGTCGGTTGCGGCGGACGCGGTGCAGGTGCGGCGATCCAAGCGATGAACACGACCAGCGGGAACGTGGAACTTGTTGCCGTGGGTGACGTGTTCGCCGATCGGATGGAGTCGACGCTGGAGCAGGCCAAGACTGAACACGGTGAAAAAGTAAGAGTCAACGAAGACACTTCCTACATCGGTTTGGACGCTTATAAATCAGTCATGGATTCCGAGGCGGATCTTGTCATTTTGGCGACGCCACCGGGTTTCCGTCCTTTGCACTTCGAAGCCGCCATTGATGCAGGCAAGCACGTGTTTATGGAGAAGCCTGTCGCGGTCGACGCGCCGGGAGTTCGAAAGGTGTTGGAAAATGGCAAGAAGGCCGCCGAGAAGAACTTGCTGGTTCAAGTCGGTCTGCAGCGCCGGCACGAAAGAGCTTATCGGGAAACGATTGAGCAACTACAAAACGGCATCATCGGAGATCTGCTATTCAGTCGCGTCTACTGGAATAGCAACGGTGTCTGGGAGCGTCCTCGTAAGCCCGGTGACTCTGAGCTGACCTATCAGATGCGAAACTGGTATTACTTCAATTGGCTCTGCGGCGATCACATCGTCGAACAACACATTCATAACTTGGATGTGATTAACTGGTTGATGGACGACTATCCCAAAACGGCTCAGGGGATGGGGGGCCGTTTGCTGCGAAACGGGGTGGATCATGGTCAGATTTTTGATCACCATTTCGTCGAGTACACCTATGCCAATGGGCACAAAATGTTCAGCCAGTGCCGACACATGCCTCAGTGTTCCAAGAATGTTTCTGAACACATTGTCGGATCCAAAGGCTCTGCCAACATCAGTTCGGGGACGATCTACGACGCTGACGGCAAAAAGATTTTCAAATGCGGTGAAGGACCGGGGCAACGTTTGGGGCACCAACAAGAACACCACGATCTATTCGCAAATCTGGCTCAGGGAATTCTGCCCAACGAGGCCGAGTACGGCGCCAAAAGCACGATGACTGCGATTTTTGGAAGGTTGGCGACTTATAGTGGTGTTGAATTGGATTGGGATGCTGCCATCAATTCCAACGTCACATTAGCCGAGAATTTGGCAAAACTTGAGAATCTCGAGAGTGAAGCGCCACTAAAACCAGATGAAAACGGCAAGTATCCGGTTGCTCGTCCGGGCGTCGGTGCGGGCGAGATCATTGATTGGGAGATAAAGAAATCTGCCAGGCGGAAAAAGAAAAAGAAGAAAAAGCCAAAAGCAGAAAATCCCAAGAAAGCAAAAGAGCTTTAGTCGTCACGCGGATTTGAATCCGTTTGGGGATGGGACTGTTGCCTAAAAAGAATAGCCGAGACGATTGTGATTAAATTCGCCGTCTCGGCTTTTTTGTGTTTATAGATCTAGGCGGCTTTTCTGTTGCCGGAGGTCAGCGATATGGATTCAGCAGCCATCTTCTCGATTTCCAAACGGCTGTGGACGTAGAAACTTTCGTCTTCATAGTCCTGAATCAAAACGACGCTGCTGGGATGCAGCATGCGCGGCAGAAACATTTGCGTCGCCTCTAAGTCTTCCTCTTCGAATCCCGCGGAAATGATCACCATGTCCGTGCGGACATGCGCGTTGGCGATGCGTGGAAGCGCCGAAGCGAGATCGCCAGGGACCAATTGAGTCTTTGCGTCAACGGCATTGAGTTTGCGATGCATCTCAATCAGTTTCAAAGGAGATTCATCTTCCTCCCGCGCGTCAAATAGATCGACGCCGGTGTACTTGATTTTGGTATCGCCGTTGAACTTCTGCGCGACAGCCAACATGTTGCAGCAGCGGCGGCCGTCGCCCATTCCGATTTCGACGATCGAGCTAACGTTGCGCTGCTTGATCAGTTTATAGATCAAACGGTCATGCGCGGGCTTGTTCAGCCAAGTCATCTGGAAGTACTTGAACGCAGAAATTGGCTTCACGAGATCGACCTCAGGGACTTAAAACGATGGTGATTTTGAGAACTATCTACTCATCTCATCGGTTGTGCACCTCACTAAATTCAACCGCTCGGTGATAGCTACTCAAGGCTTCTATCGTTCCACACAGCTTTCCATTGCTGTGCAATCGGCATAACCGTTAAAGTCTGTTTCTCGTTGGAGCGACAGCATTTTTCGTAGAGATTTCGAACCCGCAGGCACGTGGGAAACGTACTGTTTCGGGCAACAGCTATCGCACGATTTGCGGTGGCCAAGCCAACAGATGCTCCCCGCGTCCATAAGGGATCTATGGCGTAAAAATTGACCAGGAGGGTTCGGCTTGTGCGTCAGCGCGACAAACAAACCGTATGATCCCGCGCGACAAAGTTTTACGATGTCACGATCTCCCCGCCCCAATCGTCAATCGCGATTAAGTAGATTTGAAGAATTTGAAAAACGTTTGGTCATGTCGGCTCAGGCCGTTGCCAGCGTTCTTCCCGAGTTTGATAGCGCAAGTTCCCCGGTACAGCCTGCGGACCAGGTCGACGTAACGACTTTCGCAGATTCTCAAACATCTGATCTTTCAACGACTTCCGCTGCGGCAGCGATCGGCGAAAGCTACGGGCTTGATGGCACCGGGCAAACGATCGCGATCATTGACACTGGCATCGCCTTCGACCACATCGCATTAGGCGGCGGTTTCGGTGAAGGTCACCAGGTCGTCGGCGGCTACGATTTCGCCGAAAACGACGACAACCCCTACGACGATGGCAGTGCCGGGTTTCACGGCACTCATGTTGCCGGAATCGTTGGCAGCAACGATCTAAAATACAGCGGCGTCGCTCCAGGCGCTGATTTGGTCGCCTTACGCGTGTTCGACGATGCGGGCAATACGGAAATAGAGTGGATCGAACAATCGCTGCAATGGGTGCACGACAATCTGGATTCATTTGAAAACCCAATCACGACCGTAAACCTTTCGTTGGGAACGGCGCCCAATGAAACCTATTTGGAAGTGCTCAACGACGAACTTCAACAGTTGAAAGAGGACGGCGTTTTCATCAGCGTTGCGGCAGGGAATTCGTTTGGAGAAGACGGTGCCGAAGAGTTGGCTTATCCTGCCAGCAGCGAGTTCGTTGTGCCTGTCGCCAGCCACGACGGTAATGGCAGCTTGAGCGAATTCAGCCAACGCGCGTCTCATGTGTTGACCGCACCGGGCGAGCGTATCACCAGCACCGTTCCTGATCACTTGTTCTTCGGTTCGCGTACCGATTCTTTTTTGGGCACCAGCGGAACCAGTCAAGCCGCTCCCTATGTGGCGGCCGCCAGCGCGCTGTTGCGTCAGGCGAATGAGATCGCAGGCGTGACCGACATTGACCAAGATCTCCTCTACAACCAATTCATCAACACCGCAGACAGTATCTATGATTCTGCGACGCAGCAAAGTTACTCCCAGATCAACCTTGCCGCAGCCCTCGATTCGGTGCTGGGAGAAAACGCGTCGCCGGTGATGCCTACTCAGCCCGTCGATACAGCAGGGCCCGCAGCGGAGCCAGTTCAAACCGCGCCCGTCAGCAGCGGCGTGGTTGAGTTAGAGCTCAATGATGGTGTGTTGAAGATCCACGGTTCTTCGGCAGATGACCAAGTAAAGGTAACAGCGGTTGAGAATCAGCAAATTTTGGTTTCGATCAACGGGCAGAGCGCACGATTCGATCAAAGCGCGGTCGAGTTCATCATCTTCAACGGACAGGACGGCGATGACGCGGTCGAGGTAAACCTGAGCGGAACGGACGATCAGGTTCAGATCTTGCAGAATCGACTTGAAATTCGCAATCAACAGTTCACCCTCCGCGCACGTGGGATTGAAAACGTAGACATTGACAATGGCAGCGGCAATGACTCGGTCTACATCGAGGGATCGCAGTTTGACGATGTTGTCAAAGCCAGCGGTAAGTCGATCTTGTTCCAGAACGAACAGTTCGCGGCCAATGGCGGTGCGTTTCGCAGCGCCTACGTCTTGGGCCAAATCGGCAACGACTTGATCGAACTGGAAGGAAGCAATCAGGAAGACCGTTTCGCTCACGGCGAAGAACGGACTTTTTTGCGATCGCAACAATTGGAATTGATCGCCAAGGGATTCGAAAGCGTCACCGCTGATGGCAACGGCGGGGCGGACATCGCCAACATCATCGGCACCTCGGCGCAGGATCGTATTGAAGTGGACCAAAATTCGGCGGTCGTCAGCGGCGGGCGTGCGGATGCTTCGATCGAAGGCTTCCAACGCACCAACGTGATCGGTACCGATGCCGATGACCGCGTTACCTTAAATGGTTCTGGTGGCGATGAAACGCTGCATTCGAAGAACAATTCGGTCATCTTGGTCAGCGAAAATTTCTCTAACTACGTCAGCAACATCAGCAACGTCACGGTGAACGCTTCGGCGGGCAATGATGAAGCGTATCTGTTGGGATCTGCGGGCGATGATCATCTCCATCACACCGCCGACGCAACGGTGCTTGAGAATGTCGATGGCAAGATCGCGATCAAGGGCTATGACTTGGTCGTGGGTCGGTCAACTGGCGGAAACGACACAGCTGAATTTACCGGTAGCGATCAGCGCGAGGCTTACTTTGCGAACAACAACACGGCCCAAACGACCGCTCAAAACGGCGACATCGTGCGCGCGATCGGGTTTGGAGAAACAAGCATCGACGGTGGCGGCGGAAATGATGTGATCGCATTCCGCGGCGACCAGCGGAATGAGTCGTTGCGAATCAATTTCGATGATGCAGAATTTGAGACGACGCTGCAATTGCTGCGATTGACCAATGTTGAAAACAGTCGATTCGATGGCGGAGGCGGTGAAGATCGCGTTGAAATCAACGATGTGCAAAATCTAGACCTCTTAAGTTCGATCGGCGACCAGGCTCATGCGGTTCTTCGCAATCACACGGCCGCATTTACCGATGTCGATAGCATTGAAGCAAACGCCGTTGAGGCCGCCATTGCAGCATACGATCTAGAGTCAGTTGACTTCGAGTACAACTTGAACGGCAAGTGGTTCGATAAGGATGAACTTGGGCTGTAAGCTTGGGGCGAGCGCATAACAACTCTTGCTTTCGCCATCTTAGCCGCTGGGCGCGGGTGGCCAAGCCATTTACAGAAATCCCGGGGAAACGTCCCGCCGCGCACCAGCGGCTAGCGCCATGCCGCTAACCGATCGGGCCAATGGGCCGAGCCCTTGCGTCCACAGATTTAAGACGCTCCGAGTTCCTTAGACCGGCGCGTCGAGGATTCGACGGCTTGAATGATGGTGCCACGGAAATCGTTCATCTCCAAAACCTTCAGAGCTTCGATCGTGGTACCGCCGGGGCTGGTTACGCGATCACGGAGAACCGCCGGATGTTCGCCCGACTCTCGCACCAACTTCGCCGATCCGATGACGGTCTGAATCGCCAACTCTCGAGCGATGTCGCGCGGAAGCCCGTTGAGCACACCTCCGTCGACCAGCGCTTCGATGAACGTGAACACGTAGGCTGGACCGGAGCCCGATAGGCCGGTCACCGCGTCCAGCAACGTTTCGGTAACCGACGTCACGCATCCGACCGATGACATGAGTTTAGAAACGGTCGCTAATTCTTCTCCAGATACCTCGGGCGACGTCGCGATCCCCGAAGCGCCTTCCATGATCAGGCTGGGGGTGTTGGGCATGACGCGGACGATTCGTTTGAGCCCCGTCGCTTCGGCGATCCTTTCGATAGTGACGCCCGTCATGATAGAAACAACGAGCGGAGATCGTTCCGATGTAGCCAACACTTTGGCAATCGCATCGACGTCAACGGCATCCCCGAAGTACTGCGGTTTGACCGATAAAAAGACCATGTCGCAGACCGCGAATAGTTCGGCGTTGTCGGATCGGATCTCGACCGGAGCTGAAACCTTATTTTTGAAAGCGTCCTGAGAAGCTTGGCTGGGGTCTGCGATCTCGAATTTGATCGAGGAATCGGCTGACGAAATGCCGCTGGCGAGCGCTTGGGCCATCTGGCCGGCTCCGATGAATCCGATAGTTGTCATTGAGAACGCCACACTTAGGTTGGGAAAGTTCGGTAAAAGGGTGTTTTAGTCCGCCGATTATGGCAAAAATGCTATCACGCCGAAAGTTGCCTAGACCGCAGTTGCCAAATTTGAAAGACTCCGCCGAGTTTACTTTGAACGAATTGTAGATTTTGGACGCGGAATATGAATATGAGACCACTGACTTCGCTGGTTGCGATTCTCTTTTTGGTAGCGATCGGACACCAATGCCACGCCCAAAACCAAGGGCTCGGCGGCTGGGGTAAAATCATTCAAGGAATCACTGGCGATCGCACGCCCAGCAATTTCCAGGCTCCCCAAGGCATAGTTCCCCAGGGCATTCAAGGCCTCCCTGATATGTCGGGAATACTTGGAGGCGGAAATCAAAACATTGGTTCGTCGCCAAGTCCATTTTCTGGATTGCAGAATCTGTTTGGTAAAGGATTGCCGAATTTGGGTGGTAATGCTGCCCCGGCCGGTCAAACGGATCTTATCAGTCGCATGAACCAAAAATCCAAAGACGCCATCGACCGAACGACGCAATGGGCTCAACAAAAGAAACAGCAGATGACCTCCAAGATGTTTTCGGGTGCGTTGGATAGGCTGAAACCCCAAGCACCTCAAGGAGGACAGGGCAATGGTTTACTTCAAGGCGCCAGCAACGCTTTCGATTGGCTCAAGCCCAGCGGCAATGTTCCGCTGAACCAACCGCCCATTCGATCAGCCGAAAACTACGGACAACAGCCGAGTATTCGATATTGATGGCTCGTAGGTTGGGCTCTTCGCCCTACCAACCAAAACGTTTGCGGACCTTCTAATTGCTTTGGCTCAGGAAAACTGCAAAGCCGATTTTCGAGTGAACCGGGAGTTTGAAGCTTCGTTCGAACCCTACAAAATTCACTACGTCTCGGGCGGAGCCTCGACCGCTCCGACCTCCCGAATTGCCTAGCGCTCGCCTTGTTGAATATCCACCGGAAATTCGCAAAGCATTTACACCACCGACGCCATCGAAATCGTCAACCGACACAACCTTCCTGATAGGCCCGTTTTGTTTGGCAGAATACAAAGGGGCACAGTCGAAAACGTGGTGTCGAGACTATTAAGCTGCCCCACCTATTGTTTAGTCCTGAGAGGCAGTAAAATCGCGGCCTCCAGAGAAATCTAGTCTGAGTTCATCTGTCGATCGAATTCGCATGGATTTTCTCCCAAGCTCCCCCTCCCCACCCTCCTTGAAAGGAACATCATGAATTTGTTCAAAAGAACCTTCCCCCTTGTTTGCATTTTGGTTTTGTGGACCTCGGATACGACGTTTGCATACCAAGATTTTTTCGCTGACGCCCAACAGAGAATTGAACAACATCGCAAGACCGATATATCGGTCGTTGTCGTCGACACCAACGGTCAGCCAGTCCTTGACGCACAAGTTGAATTAAGGATGCAGCGTCATGCTTTTCGGTGGGGAACGGCGATCGTTGCTCATCGCATCAACGACAACGCTTCATCAGACAATGTGATTTATAAGCAGAACCTTCTCCAGTATTTTAATTCAGCCGCAATCGAAAACGCGGTTAAGTGGCCGGCTTGGGATGGTCTCTGGGGAACCTTATTTGGCTGGGGGCAAGCGGAACCCGCATTGGACTGGTGCGATTCTAGAAACCTGCCCGTGCGTGGCCACTATTTGTCTTGGGCAACACTAAGCGGCCCCGATGCATGGGGGGCTGATAATCCCGACGCTGACCCTGCTCGGATTGAAGGCGATTTGTTCGCTCACATGGCTGACAAGCTCGCAACGGTTGGAACTAGGATCAAGGAATGGGATGTTATCAATCATCCGATTGGCTGGGGCCCTACGACCTACCAAGATCTCTACGGTCCCAATATTTACCCCGAGATCGTTTCCTTAGCACGTAACCTGGCACCCGCCGGTACGGAGCTGTGGATGAATGAAGACAATATCCTCAACGGTGGCTCAGTCTCTGACCAATATGAGCAGGTGCTAAACAACTTGAAAGCCTCTGGACAGACTCCCGACGGGATCGGAATTCAAGGTCACTTCAAAAGTTCCTGGGGACGCAACAATCCGGATACTGCACAACGGATCTACGATCAGCTTGAGCGGTTTTCAGGAATTGTTCCTCGTTTGCAGCTGACGGAGTTCGATATTGATGTCGGTGTTTTCGACGCTGACGGAAACCTGATTAGCTACGACGCACAAGAACACGCGCGATTGATGAATGATTATCTGATCAGCATGTTTAGTCATCCGGCTTTAGAGGGAATCACGATGTGGGGCTTCTGGGAAGGGGCTCACTGGTTGCCCGAAGCCGCCCTGTTCAACCAAGACTGGACGGAACGTCCTGCTTTGTTTGCCTACCGAGATCTGGTATACGGACAATGGTGGACCAACGAGTCTGGACGGACAGGTCAAAACGGCCAATACCTGACCAGAGGTTTCAAGGGTGAGTATCAAGTCACGGTCACCCACGGTGGAACCGAATATGACGTGACATCGAGTTTTGATGGTAGCACAACGGGACAGGTTGTGATTGCCGTTGCGGCGACGGCACCTGCTCCAACTCCTACCCCGGATCCAGCACCAGCTCCAGCGCCTACTCCAGATCCAGCACCAGCGCCTACCCCGGATCCAGCACCAGCGCCTACCCCGGATCCAACACCAGCGCCTGCTCCAGATCCAACACCAGCGCCTGCTCCAGATCCAGCACCAGCGCCTACTACTAATTCAGCGGACTTCAACGGTGACGGCGTCGTTAACAGGAGTGATTCGCGATTATATGTAAGCCTGTTTCGTCAGACGAGAAAAAGCGGCGGCTATCGAGAGGACTTGGACACCAACGGAGATGGAGTTGTTGATAGGAGCGACTATGACCTATTTGTTGCCAACTACAGGGCTGCCCTAGCGGCACCAGCTCCAACTCCGGCTCCGGAACCAGCGCCTGCACCAGAACCAACGCCTGAGCCAGAACCAACGCCTGAGCCAGAACCAACGCCTGAGCCAGAACCAACTCCGGAACCAGAGCCAACTCCGGAACCAGAACCTACTCCTGAACCAAATCCAACGCCTGCACCCGAGCCAGATCCTACTCCGGATCCTGCGCCTGCAACGACATCCGCAGACTTCAATGGTGATGGTGTTG
>CALDEW010000271.1 GCA_937942355.1 uncultured Pirellulaceae bacterium
TCAGATTCAATCCTGTTTGATTCTGAACTTCGTATAGATTTCCTCTCAGTACAAACTTTTTTGCTCGCCATCAACGTCCTGTTGTGCACTGACAGTTTAACTTCAGAAGTGAATGTTAATTTCATTCGCATTGGGTGATTACTTGAGGAGACAAAATGGATTTGGGGCAACTTCGTTACTTTACGAAAATCGTTGAACATCGCAGTTTCACCAAGGCAGCCCAAGACTGTTCGGTTTCTCAACCTGCGCTCAGCCAACAGATCAGCAAGCTGGAAAAGGAGCTCGGCCAACCGTTATTCGAACGTCAAGGACGTTCGATCCGTTTAACTCCGGCCGGCCAAATGCTTCACCTCCAAGCCGACAAGATCTTGCAACTTGCCGATGATGCAAAGAAACAAATCACAGACGATGGGGAAACGGGGCGCATTTGTCTTTCAGCAATCCCCACCATCGCACCGTATCTTTTACCGATCATTCTCAAAAGTGCTGGCGCGCTGTTCCCGAAAGCGAATTTCGTCATCAGTGAAGACACAACAGACGATTTACTTAAACGATGCTCAAACGGCGACGTTGATGTCGGCATCGTGGCGCTACCGGCGTCCGCAAAGTACCTGACGATCGAACCGCTGTTCGAAGAGGAACTGATGCTGGCGTTGTCACCTGAGAATCCTCTGAGCAAGAAAACCAAACTGGTTTCTTCCGATCTTCAGGACGAACCTTTCGTCCTTTTACGTGACACGCATTGCCTGGTTAACACGATCGAATCTTTCTGCAACAGCAAAAACTTCCAACCGTTAACGGCTTCGCGCATCGAACAGTTGACAACGATTCAACTATTGATTTCGCTGGACCATGGAGTTTCCTTCATCCCCCAAATGGCCTCTGCGATAGATCTCAACGGCAAAATCGTCTACCGCAGCATGCACGAAGATCGCCCGAAACGAACGATTGCGATTTGCTTCAATCCATACCGCTACCAGAGCAAATTGCTGGGCAAATTTATTTCCGCTGTTAAAGATCTGTGCAGTGAGGATTTCTCGCCACGCCAACAGATTTTCAGCCGCACCGATCAAGCAGAAACGGCTTTAAAAGGCGATCACCATCGGCCCAACCTAACGCCCAAGAATTAAGGCATTTGTTCTCACGGCATGAAAGGAATGCGCAAACCCAAAGCCTTGGAGATTCAGCCAGCCATTGCTGTTATCGCAGGTCGACCAAGGCTTGGATATCCTGCTCATACCGCCTAGGGTCAAGATTCGATCGCGCGATGTTTCCTTCATGGTTTATCGCCATTAAATGTGGAAAATCATTCACGGGATAGGCACTGATCAATTCGGGAGGTTGGCCGTTGTTCCATCCAAAATAATGGATGCGTGATTTTTCGAAAGGCTCGGGCGCACTTTTTTCAAATGCCTCATTATTTGAAGGCACTGCAATGACCCGCACAGGGGATCCAAACCCAGCATATCTTTTGGCAGATCGTTCCAATAAGCTCAGCATCGTAGTCGACGCTTTATGGTTGGGTTTGAAAAAGATTGCCAATATGACCCGACCGTCGAAATCACCTTGCTCAATCAGTTTGCCCGCCAAAGTGGTTCCCGAGATAGGAATTTTCTTCCCAATCGAGTCCATCCGTTTGACTCCTGCGTTGCCGATTTTTTCTAACAAGACATTCGCTTCGGCAATGCTTCTATTTTGTTGGCCAGCATCGACCATTGCCTGATAGATTTCGTTCGCGTTGCCAAACTGTCGCCGTCTTTCGAACCAACTCGCAACTTCACTTACCTTGTTGACAACCAGCGGACCCGCTTCCGGATTATTGATTAGTTGCAGAGACGTCTTTTGAAGCTCGCGCAACCCAACATCACCATTGACGAAGCGATTGACAAACATTTCGTCGTAGTTTGTCTTGATGATTTGGTAATGATCAAGCACAAACTGCATAAAGCCAGCCGCCTGTTCATCTTTGAGACTGTCTTTTCTTAAAATATCTTCTGCCAAATCTTTGGCAAGACCGACATCCGATTCGACCGCCGCTTTAAATTGAAGCCGAATAATTGATGCTACGCGATCATCGCCAGGAAATTTCTTCAGCGTATCACTCAAAAAATGTGATACATCCTCAGCAGTACGCTTGCCTTTGATGCACTCAAACAACACGTGACTGACTCGCGCAAGATGAGCTTCCCGATAAACCTCTTGATCGGTGTCATTGAGAAACCGAGTGAAACAAGCTTCAAATTCTTCGGCAACACTGGGCGAATTCATTTTGCCAAGGAAGTCGATTCCATACTTCGACTTTTCGCTTTCGAGCCACTCTAGTTTGGCAAATTGCTTTAATTTCGCGGAGGTCTTTTTCCTCAGCAATCGTTTGCAGAGCAGGATTCGTTGATTGCTTTCGGCCACCTTCGCTGGAGATAGTTTGGGCGAATTCGAGTTCTTAAGACTGTTTAGCCGCGCTACAATTTGATCCGAATTTGCTTCCTCCAGAAACTGCTCGAAGCTGGCAGACTCCATTAGGATTGTGGAAGCTTTCACGCCGCGTTTGGCCGATTCTTGTTTCTTTCCGCCTGCATTTGGGTTGAAGAAACTGGCGATAAATAAAACCACCATCAGCGAAGCTGTCATTCCGATCATCATCGGAAAGAAACCACCCTTTTTGACCTCATCGTCAGCCGGACCATAAGAGGAGGATGAATCTAATCCTCTAGATCGAGATCGGCTTTTGCTGCGTTTAGAACTCATAATGATGCCGATTGAGCGAATATCAAAATTAAAAGTCGGTTTGGTGCGTCGTGAGAATCGTCAGAAACGCACGATTGATTCAGTTTGGTTGATTCGTCAAAAGCTCTTCATTGGCCTTGGCCAACGAAAACGAATTCCAAGGTTATCACAAGTACTGTCTAATCCATTAGAATGATCTTCTCTCAATGGCCTCCAAAATCTGAGGCCTTCTATCAGGGAAGTTCGATCGTTGACGCGGGTGCTGCCGCTTCTTCGCCTCCTGCCTCCGGTCCGCCTTGCGTATACTGAACGTACGCCATGCGGAACTGATGCAAACTTTCAGTCATCATTGACTGCTCTTCTTCAGTCAAATTCCCTTTGGTTTTTTCATCCAGCACGGCTAACAAATCAATGAAATGTTTTGCTAACGGAAGATCCACCGGCGGCTGCTGGCCATCGGGCGTCGGTAAAAAACCCATCGCCATCATGACTTGAGAACTGAGCATGGAAATCAAGAACGGCATGGAAGCTTCAGGAATCTCCTGACCAGGTCCTGCCCCCTCGTCACCGGAGGCTTTGGCTTGCTCTTCGGCCGCGCGTTGGGCTTCCCGCTCGCGCTCAACCTGAGCCTTAAAGTCTTCGTCGACGACGATTTTTGATTCTTCATCACTCATAATGGTTCTTTCGTTATTGTCTTATTGTGTTTTATTATAATTTGCGACTGCCACCAATTCAAACCGAAGGCGACAAATGATCTCGACTGACGCGTTTTGTCGCCGCTCTAACAAAACCCGAAAACAGCTTATGGGAGCGGGTTGGTTTTGATTTGAATTCGGGGTGGTACTGAACCGCGACAAACCAAGGATGATCGGCCACCTCGACGATTTCCACCAGCGAATCATTTTTGCTGGTTGCAGCAACAATCAAACCGTTCGCTTCCATTTGCTGACGGTAAGCATTATTGAATTCCCAGCGGTGGCGATGGCGTTCGCTGATTTCGGACGCTTCGTAACACTCCATCGCTTTGGTGCCAGGTTTGATCTGTGCGATCTGAGCACCCAATCTCATCGTGCCACCTTTGTCGACGACATTTTGCTGTTCGTCCATCAAAGCGATCACCGGATGTGCGGAGTCCTTATCAAACTCTGTCGAATGAGCGCCCTCGAGTCCCATCACGTTCCGCGCGAACTCGATCACCGCACACTGCATTCCTAAACAGATACCTAAGAATGGAATCTTACGCTCTCGTGCCCACCGAATCGCTTCGACCTTACCCTCGATGCCGCGTTCGCCAAAACCACCGGGAACTAAAATCCCGTCATAGCCGGCCAACATGCGTTCGGGCCCTTCGCGTTGAACATCTTCGGCTTGAATACGGCCGATACGAATTTGAGTGTGATTGGCCATCCCCGCATGGTCGATGGCTTCGTAAATCGATTTGTAGGCGTCTTTGTGTTCGGCATACTTTCCTACAACCGCGATACTAATCTCCGCCTCGGGATTTCTTAAGCGATGCAAGAGGTCTCGCCAATCGTCAATCTCCGGTGTCGCCGTTGGCAAACCCAAACGCTGGGCACAAAGTTCATCCAAACCGTCTTCGACCAAACTGATAGGAACTTCGTAGATTGAAAAATCTTTATCGCGTTCCTCAATAACGGCTTCCTTGGGCAGATTGCAAAACAGCGATATCTTGGCACGTTCCTCATCAGGAAGTTCGCGATCAGTCCGGCAAATCAAAATGTCGGGTTGAATACCGATCTGACGAAGCTGCCCCACCGAATGCTGAGTCGGCTTGGTCTTCAGTTCGCCGGCGACTTTCAGCCAAGGGACAAGGGTCAAGTGAATAAACAGGCAATTCTCTTTGCCGAACTCATGACCAAACTGTCGAATGGCCTCCAGAAATGGCTGGCTTTCGATGTCACCCACCGTGCCACCGATCTCGGTAATCACAACGTCGACATCATCACCACCGATCCCCTTGATACAAGCCTTGATCTCGTTGGTGATATGCGGAATGACCTGGACCGTCTTACCCAAAAATTCGCCGCGGCGCTCTTTTTCAATCACGCTTAAATAGATCTGCCCGGTCGTGTAGTTCGATTCGCGCGTCAGCGGACAATTCGTAAAACGTTCGTAGTGACCAAGGTCAAGATCCGTTTCGCTGCCATCGTCGAGCACATAAACTTCGCCATGCTGTTAGGGGCTCATCGTACCCGGATCGACGTTGATGTAGGGGTCCAGTTTCTGCATCCGAACCGTCAGTCCACGGCGCTCAAGTAGCATTCCGATCGAGGCGCTAGTGAGCCCTTTGCCTAATGAGCTGACAACGCCGCCGGTCACGAAAATATGCTTGGTCATAAAAATCTTTGCTTCAATCAAACTTGCCTGACAGGTGGCAGCGGTCGCACCGCATGTGGTCGCATCAAGCCGTTGCGTTCCAAACTCAATATTTTAGCATTACTTGTGCCGACTGACAAACAGCCGGTAATCCTCGGCAGTATCAATGCCCGCAATAGGGTGATCAATTTGCCCGACCGAAATAGTCACCCCTGCTTGCAACACCCGTAACTGCTCCAAGGACTCAGTTTGTTCCAACGGAGACGCCGTTAGGGTAGTATACTCCGCCAAAAATTTCCTGCGATACGCATACAGGCCTATGTGCTGCCAGAACAACGGCGGAGAAGCCTTGAGCAAATCATCGCTCCAGAGTTTCGCCGCTGGGATCGGCGACCGGCTAAAGTACATTGCCCGGCGAGCATGATCAAAAACCACTTTAACACAAGCCGCATCATTGAGTTGAGCTGCGTCGGAAATCGGCGTCGCTAGAGTTGAAACCTGAGCCAATTCGTCTTCGGCCAACATCGAGATGGCTAAATCAATCGCGTCGCCCGAAAGTTCGGGTTCGTCGCCCTGAACATTAACCACGATGTCGAAATCCGGATGACGGCTGGCTACTTCCGCGATGCGATCGGTGCCACTGCGATGGCCGGCGTCAGTCATTTCGACACGACCGCCAAAACTTTCTACCGCATCCACGATCTCAACATCGTCGGCCGCGACAATCACTTCGTCCGCTTTGGCGCTGGCCTGGGCCGCGCGATACGTGTGCTCCAAAACCGTTTTGCCAGTTTCGTTAAGCAAAAGTTTGCGCGGCAGCCGCGTCGAATGCAATCGAGCAGGAATTACGATAAGTGTTTTCAACTCAGGCACCTCAATTCAACTTTTATCAAAACCAAACGCCATCACATCTGCGATCGAATCAGCTCCAGTCAGCACCATCAACAACCGATCGACCCCGACCGCGACGCCCGCACATGCTGGCATGCCTGCCCGCATCGCGTCCAACAACCGGCTCTCCACGGGCAACGCGCTGTTGCCATCAGCCAACCGTTGCTGATTGACCAGCTCGTTTCTCCGCAACAATTCATCGACATCCAGCAACTCATGATAACCGTTGGCCAGTTCGACACCATCGACGTACAGCTCAAAACGTTCGGCGACGGGATACTCGTCTTCCCGCACGATCGCCAAAGCCGATTGAGATGCGGGCCAGTCATAGACAATCGTCGGAGCATCGACGCCAAGCTGCGGCTGTACCAAATGCACCAAAATCAAATCCAGCCAAAAATCTCGTGGCTGATTCTCTGTAAAACGTTCTGCAATTTTTATCTTCGCACGACATAGTCCGGCCAGCGCGTTATCGGATGCGGTGAAAGGATCAATCTGAGCGTGTTTGAGAAAGGCATCTCGGTAAGAGACGGTATTACTTGCCGAGCGATTCAACACCGTAGCCGCAAAATCTGACAGCAACTGCATTCCTTCTTCCAGCCCATCGCCACAACGATACCACTCCAGCATCGTGAACTCCGGATTATGTCGCCGTCCCTGTTCGCCTTGACGAAATGCTTTGGTGATTTGATAGATCGACGTCATTCCGGCCTCTAGGCCAGTACTTAACAGTCGCTTCATCGCAAATTCGGGCGACGTCTGCAACCACATCGGCCGGTCATCAATCGCCGATCCTGTGAAGCTAGACCGAGATATCGGTACCGGTTCGATATGCCGATCAACCACCGTATCATGGGAAACCAACGGCGTTTCAACGTGAACGAAGTCTTGTTTTTGAAAAAACGTATGGATCGCCATCGTCAATTCAGACCGCCGCCGCAGCATCTCAATCGAAGCGGTCGGTCGGAAGTCTTCAGCCATCCAAGCAGCTTATTCGAAAACTCACGAATCGTCATTAGCTCGCGCCGTTGATTCTGCACAAAGCCGACTGACAATGGCACCAACGAGCAGATAACCAAAGCTGGCTTGAGCGCGTGTCCTATTACGCCAAACCCAAAACCATATAGGTTTGGGAAGGTTGAGGCTCCGCCTGAAACCTACGACTACGGTTTAGATTTCGCTGGGATAGTTTTCGCCGGGATAGTTTTCGGGCAGAGACTCAACCTTCGGATTGCAGTGACTTAATCGGCGTCCCTTCACATACTTTCAACGGTCGCCCGATCGGCGTGTCCAACTCCTGCTCATAATCTACGCCCAACTGCGACAGAATTGTGGCGTGAATATCTTCAATGGGTCGACTGTTTTTCAATAATTTCTTGGGCTGCTTTTCACCCTTTTGCGGGTTCGGATTGGTCTCTCCAACGACTCGTCCGCCCTCAATGCCACCACCTGCAATCGCGATACTGAAACCATGAGGCCAATGATCGCGGCCCCCAAGCGGATTGAGAAACGGCGTGCGCCCAAATTCACCACCGCAAACGACCATCGTTGTTTCCAGCAAACCACGGCGTTTCAGTTCACTGATCAAGGTCGCAAACGCGGGGTCCAGTATCTCAATGCGTCCGGCTTGAAGTTCATGATTGTTGGCGTGAGTATCCCATCCTCCAAGGGTCACTTCGACACAACGGACTCCCGTCTCAATCAAACGCAGTGCCGCCAAACAGCTGCGGCCAAACGCCGTATCACCAAACGCCAACCGCTCCGCATCAGGAACCTTACTCACGTCAAACGCGTCCAGTTGCTCAGAAGACATCATCTTGAGTGCCGCATCAAGATTATGGTTGCCGAGTGATTTAGCAACGGTTTGGTTATTCGCGCGAGTCTGCAAAAACTGGCGATCTAAAAACTCAAGGCTCTCCAATCGACGTGAGGCTCGTTTGTCAGAAACGCGCGAACGAATATCCGGCACGGGATTGACGGGGTCGTTGACTTTAAATGCATCAAACCGGTCGCCCAAGTAACCGCCACGGCCAGCGTTCTGAGACGGCAGGATCGAAATGTGGCGCGGAATATCCAGCGCGGAATCAGCTTTCGTGTTCAATTGGTGGCAAATAATGCTGCCGATGGATGGATGTTTAATCGTGGGGTCGGGACGGAACCCAGTTTTTGCATTGTAAATGGCGCGTTTGTGATCACCTTCCTGAGACGTGATGGCGCGGACCAAAGAAATTGAATCCATTTGCTGCGCCGTTTGCGCCAACCCTTCGCCCAGAATGATGCCATCAACGTTGGTGTTGATGGCCAGACTGCCGGCAGCGATCTCAGTATTGGGATGAGGATCAAAGGTTTCCAGTTGACTCGGCGCACCCTCCAACCACAAAACGATCAATGATTTTGCCGGCGCCGAAGTTTTGTGTTCCGCCTCACGGGCCAGCGCCGTCGCCAGCGGCGTCAACCAAGACAGCCCACTCAGCCCTGCCAACTTCAGTAAATTCCGGCGATTAAAATGATCGCGTCCGCCGCAATTGGGATGCTGGTTTGGGTTGATGCTCATAAGTTATTCCCTTCATCGCAACGCCACAATTTCCATGGCAAGGTGACTGCCAGTCATGGTGACCAACAGCGCGTTAATAAGTTGGGGCAGGTAGTAGGGCCGGTTCCTACCGGCCGCGCTCCTCCTTTACCCCAAAACGGCCGGTGGGAACCGGCCCAACAAACCAACAGCGCATTAGTGCATTTAATGGTTCCAACTGAACTCAAGACTATTGATCAGGCTCCAATAAATATCAGCGACCTGACGCTTCTTACGAACGTTTGTGTCGGCCAACCGATCAAGGAAGTACTGTGCTTCTACCTCCGACGGAAGCCGTGCAAGGGTCGCCAAGAAAATCGTTTCGATGGTCGTTTTGTCATCCGGAGAAAGCCAATGCAGTTCCGAGACCGATAGATTGTCTTTAAGACGTTCCGAAACCATTTGGCCGTTAAACATCAACAGCTTCTGGGTCACCGTTTCGCCGCGCGTCTCAAATTCATTCTCACCGGGATCTCCAAATCGACGAATAAACTGTCGCAGCTGATCAAACGCTTTCAATCGGCTGAGCACATTTGAATTTTCGTCAATCAGCGCCATCGAGGTTGCCTGAATAACAGCTCCAGCCACCTGATCAGGACGCAAACGAGTCATCGGAAACACGGCTCCCGCTTGAGTATGCGCATCTTCGATATCGAATGCAGCCCGACTATCTTTTCTAAACGCATCACAACGCGCGATCAAATGGATCAGCCGATGGAGGTTGTAACCATGATCAATAAAGTCGGTTGTCAAAACCTCCATCGCCGCCGGGAAGGGACCGTTCAATGGAATATTGTCTACGGGATCCACCAACGGCTGACCGCTCATGATGGCCCACATTCGGTTGACGATCGAGCGCGCAAAAGGACGGTTCTCACGATGAGTCATCCAACCGGTCAGTCGTTGCCGCAGCGCGCCTTCCTCTCCTAACAACTCCGGAGCGTAGGGCACTCTAGGCTGCAGAATTGATTCCGCTTCATCGCCAAGCAATTTGTATTGGTAGGGAATCACCCGATCCTTAACATCACCAATACCAAAGAAAGTGTTGCGCGTTTCAGAGAAGAACGCTGCCAGTTGATGGAAGTCAGCTTGAACGCCGGTGCGAGTTGTTTCCGCGTCGCCCAAATAGACTTCGTTCGTAAAATCATCATGGCATTGCAAACAATCTAAACGTATCGCCATCAATGCGCGGGACGTTCTGCCGGCCAACAAGATGGGATCGGGAATATTGTCTTTATCGGAATCGGGGATGATATTGCGTGTGTAAAAGTTTACCGCCGGCGAGTCTGTCCACAGCCCGTCGTCGTTGAGCAGATCGGCAACGATCTCGTCGTAGGGCCGTGCCTCGAAAATTTGATCTGAGAGCCAATCGACAAAACGGCGGCGGCGATAAAGGAGGAACGGACCGTCTTCGACTCCAACAAAAGCGCGAGCAAGTCGTTCCGCTAAAAAATCACTGGTTCTCTTTTTCCCAAGCAGATCGGCAACCCAGTGCTGAACCTGCTGGTCATTCGGTAGTTGCTGCAGCACGCGGATCTCTTGCAAGGAAGGGATACTCCCACTGAGCCCCAACGTCAAACGCCTTATAACCTTAAGCGGCGCTGCAGCAGAGGCCGACGAAAGTCCTGCGTCCTGCCAATCGCTTTCAAAAGCTTGGTTAAGCTCACTAAGTACCCGATCAACGGCAATAGCCGATCCCGCCTGTGCTTCGTTGTTCGTCGAACCAAAAATATCTGCCGATCGTTCGCCTGAGGCAACCGCTGATAAAGACAAAGCGGTCGAGGAGGTACGTGGGCTGATCCACCAGAACACAAGCGCTACACCGGCCCCAACCATGGCACAGAACAATACATTTTTGGCAACTTTGATCGCCATGGTTTGACCATAAGTGAATCCGATGAAACCTACGCCTCAAATGATAGTACAATTTGGCATGGCTGAAGTTTTAAAATTCTCAGAGCAATCCGAAGAAGTACCGATCGGCGTGCGGCCAAGACAAGACATCGAACAACCCGCTGCGCCAGCCAGTCCCAAGATTCGCCCTTTTATCAGACGGAGAGCTGTCTCACGACTCAAGGGTTTGGCAGGGACGCTATTTGGTTTGCTCAGCCTGATTTGCCTATTGGCGTTTCTGGTTAACGTCCCCATTCTACAGATCGCAGTCCTGGGATACTTCCTGGACTCCAGTGCCAGAATCGCTCGCGGCGGTAAACTATCGACTGGATTCATTGGGCTCAAAACGGCTTCGAAAATTGGTCGCTGGGTTTTATGCACAGCGCTGGTGTTGATCCCGTTGATCGTCGTCGGCCGATTTTGGATCAACGCACAGATCATTGACGCGACCAGCCAACAGACGGCGATGCTGAGCAATCTTTATTTTGCATTGGCGGTCGTGACCACCCTCCACATTTTATCGACGTTGAGTTGCGGTGGCGAAATTTGTCATTTTTTCTGGCCACTTGTTGCTCCGTTTTCGGTGCTGGCAAGAATTTGCAAAGGCGTCGTTGGGCTTGTAAGAGCCACCTTAGAGAAACCGAAACCCACAATGCCTTTGGCCCAAGATAAATTGCCGTCCAAAGATTGGTTTGTTCCTAGGATCATTTGGCGAAAGCTTCGTCAAGGCACGCTCTACACGCAATCGCGCGACGACACGTTGGAATTTCTCAGCCGATTACAGTTGCCCCATTTTGCCTGGTTGGGGCTGAAGGGATTTGCTGGTTCAGCGATTTGGTTGCTGCTGCCAACGGTTTTATTGGCCGGTGCCAATCACCCACGAACAGGACTTGCTGGCCTTTCGGTTTTGCTGGGCGTGCTGATCGCAGTGCCGGCATTTATGATCCTGCCCATGCTGCAAACTCAGTTTGCCGTCGATGGGGGATTCGGCAGTCTATTTGACGTACGCGGTGCGTGGTCGAAAATCCGCCGCGCGCCGGTGGCTTGCCTGTTGGCGATGTTTTTAATGCTCGTGCTGGCGTCACCTCTGTTCCTGCTGAAGATCGAAAAGATCCCGCCGGAGTTATTTTGGTTGCTATCGGTGCTGTTTGTGGTGCTGGGATGGCCAGCACGATTTGCTTGGGGCGCGGTCTATCGTTACGCACAACCTCGCCAGGCGCGAGCCTCGCGTGGAATCAGATGGCCGGTTGGAATCTTTACAGCAACGATCGCATTGGTATTCACGTTCGCCTTTTTCCTGACGCGATACACCAGCTGGAACGGAACGCTGAGCCTATTTGAGAATCACGTGTTTCTTTTACCGATGCCGTTTTGGCGATAGCCCAATGGCACTCACTTTAGTCCGGAGGACGATGCAAGAACTGCCGGTGACCTCAACCACCGGACCCGCCAAAAACTGAACTTCATCCCGGCGGGCGACACAAAAATTTGTGTCGCCCGCTGGGCTGATCGACAAAGTCAACTGATTCCGAATCTAGACAGAGCACTATCCTTCGATCAAGACAAGTTCTGACATACAAACTAAAAAATTTGCATTGTCATTTATCAAAAAGGAATGGCCGGGAGCTAACAAACATGCCCGTAAGACAAAGCCAATATTTGAGTGAACATCGAGCAAGCAACTTAACTACTCCTCCCCT
>CALDEW010000272.1 GCA_937942355.1 uncultured Pirellulaceae bacterium
ATTTTTGATTTTTGATTTTTGATTTTTGATTTTTGATTTTTGATTTTTGATTTTTGATTTTTGATTTTTTGGGTTTTGGCGTCTTGGCGTCTTGGATTTCGAAATTCAAAATTATAAATCCGAAATCCTCTGCCACCGGCAGAGGCCCTCACAGCAACTTATAGTATTTTCGCAGCGCCCACTCGATGGTCAACAACACCGCCGGAATCAAGAACACACTCCAGCGCAAAAATCGGCTTGCATCCCACAACGGCTTCGGAGGACTGTTAAACTCGGCACGTGTTACCTTCGTCGGCAGCAAATCAGGCAACTTCTTCAGTTCATCCAGCGGTAGATACTCTCCGCCAGAACGCTGAGCAATCTCAGACATTAACTTCTTATTCAACCAATACGAATTCGTTTCCGCTGACGGTGTCACGACGCGGAAGGCGATCGGATCGATTAATTTCTCATCGCTTTGCCCCAGCTCAATCGTCGCTTCGAAACTGCCCAAACGCTTGGCTTCGAATGCGCCTTCATAACGACCCTTCTGCTGCGGCAATAATTTCATTTGGACCGTCTCCGTCCGTCCATCATCGGACGTAACAACGGCTTCAAAAGATTCCTGTATCGACGGCTGGAACTGCGCGTCTAAAACTCTTGCCACCAACGTCACACGATCACCAAGTTCATATTCCGATTTCTCCCGATCCAAAAATCCGCGACGCGAACCTTGCAATGAACGGGTCTCCACCAAAAACCGAACCACTTGAATCCAAAACCGATCAAAGTACTGAGCTTGCAATCCCAACGGACGCCAACGCCACGTTCCTTGAAAACCCAAGTATAAAACGCTGCCGGCACCATACCGTCCGGAAACCAACAGCGGCTGATTCCCGTCGGCGCTGATCTGATCACCCCGCTCTAATAACACGCGAGCCGTCGCTTTGGCGGACAAGGTCGGGAAGCTCCAATAGATTCCCGGCATAATGTCCCAGATTTTCTGCGACTCCAACGGATCCGCTTTGAAGCTCATCACCGGATGGTCCAAATTGTGGTTCACCACCAACATTTTCCCCGGCTCGTTCTCGGTCGCGCTGGCCAGTGCCTGAGTCGTGTCAATGAATTCGTTGTCGCCAAAACGCACCGGCAACAGGTCGCGGATCTGCTGCAAGCGATTGAAGGTAATGAAGTCGCTGGTGAACTGAGGCCCCGCCATAAACAGCACGCCGCCGGCTTTGTATTTACAGAAGTCTTGGAGCAACTCCATCCACTGTTGGTCGAATTCTGAGGGATCGGGGTCCAACAAAATCACCACGTTATACTGGCCGAGTTCCTCAATCGAACGCGGGAGACGATCAATCGACAGATTACCTTCCTGGGGACGCGTTTCATCCAACGACTGCAACCAACAACTCAGCTCGATCGACGCATCACGTTGCAACAGCCGTTGCACTTGTTGGTAATCCCAGCTTGGCAACCCCGAAACCAGCAGCACCCTCACCTTCTCATCGATAACTTCCAATTGCGACGAAACAAGTTGATTGTCATTTAGCTGAGTTTCATCCTCCAGTTCTTCAACGGCGACGGTGTAAACGTATTTGCCGGGTTGATTGGTAACGTGATCGAAATCAATGCGCACTCGGCCACCACTGACGGGAATGTCGATGGCCCTCGTTTTTAAAGTCCGGGGATCGTCCAACTTGCCCGTGTTTGGATTTACCTTTTGCTCCAGCAGCGACACATCCAATTGAGGAGGCAAACCTGTCTCATCACGACGGCTGGTTTGCAGCACCGCTTCAATCTCAAACGGTTCGTTCGGGTAAGCTTTATTTCGGACGTAAATTTCACTGATGGCGAGATTCTTAGGCGGATTAGGGTCGCCGACACCTACGGTGAAGATGGGAATCCCAAGACCGGCCGCCTTCTCTGCAAGCTCGACCGGATCTTCGTCGCCGTTATGTTGGCCCTCACTCATCAGCACGATCGAAGACAGGCGAGACGAATCTTCCAACGATTCTCGCAAGGCTTGCCAAACATTGGTGCCCAACCCATCCGCAACCAGCGGTGGAAAAGTTTTCGCCTCAAGAGTGTTTTCGTCAGCCTGAGTTTCGTCATCCGGCCCCGCTGAACCATCTGCAAAAGAATCATCGGCGTCGTCGGGCTCGGCATCGACGGTGTTTTTGTTGGATTCAGTCGCGGGGATCACCGCCATCGGTTGTAGACCATCAGCGAAATCAGTGACGCGAATCGCACCTTTTTCGCGCATTGCTTCCACCCAATCAGGGTGTTTGGCAATCGCTTCATTGATCAGTTCGACCCGTCCGGTACTCCCGTCTGCAATTTGCTCTTTGGGCAGTCCCGTCAATTCGGCCAATCGCTCCGATTGCTTTGCATCACGATACTTGTCACCGCGCGCCAGTGACAACGAATTGTCGCGCAAGAAAATGATGTTCGGTTTGAGTTCGCTGACCTGTTGGTAAAATAGCGATGGTTTGAGAAACATCGCGATCAACATCAATAATACCGCCAACCGCAACCCCGCCAGCACCCACTTAACCGTCGGCGGGCAAGTATTGATCTCGCGTCGGTATAACCAAAACACGCCAAACGCAACCGCCGCAATAACAGCGATCAGTACAAACACGCCCCAGCTTTCGGGGAAGTTCGCCCATTGAAGTTTCAGTTCGCCCGCCTGCTGCGGATCGCGCCCGACGATTCTTTGAAGCAAACTCTGCTGCGCCATGACGGACAGAGAATACGTAGCCGAAGTGTTAATTAAATCCAATGGCATGGGCCAATTTTTTTCGGGGTGATTTGAAAGTTAACGGGATGATGAATCGTTTGGAAGAGTCACGACATGAAATTATGGTTTGGGTCCCAGAGCATACAAACGGTTGCCACCCTGAACAAAAATCCGGCTACCATCACTATAAAGGTTCCCCAGCGGTGCACCGGTACCGAGATTCACTTCGATACTTGCGATGGGCTTGATCTCTTGGTCTGGTTTCTGAGCCGTCAGAGGATACTGAATAATGGCTGATTCGACGGGAACAAAGATGCCTGCCGGCGTCAGCATGGCGCGGCCGTGAGATTTTTGGTCACCGAAAATTTGAGTCGCGCCCCACAACATGCGCCCTTGCCCTTTGAGATCGTAAGCGATGATCGTCTCGAAACCGCCCGCATACAAAATGTCGTCATAGATTCCAATAATGTAGTCGACTTTCGCACCGACCGGATTGTATTCACATTCCCAAATCGTTTCGCCGGTGCTGCGGTCCATCGCCGTCATGATTTCCTGATCGCTGGAAAAGAAAATCATCTGATTGCCGTAAGCGATAATCTCGTCATTGCTCCAGCCATCGAAATCCATGCGTTTAGAATTCCAACCATGACGTCGCACCAGTTGGTCTTTCTTGCCGGTGCGCTCATAGCGTTTTGCGAACCGGACGGTGCCGGTGTCCGGGTCCAGCGTGAACACGACGCCCATGCCGCAGTTGACCAGCAGATCGCTGCCACTGATAGACATTTGAATCGCGGACCATGGCTGAGCACTGGTTTCGGGTTCGTCGCACAGGTATGAACTCCAAACCGTTTTGCCACCGTTGTTAGGATCGAGTGCATACACGGAGATCGCACCTCCGAAATTCACGGGCACAATGACCGTATCGCCGTAACCGATCGGCGCCGACATGAAACCGCCCCCGGTGAGGTACTGCTTGTCCTCTTCGGTGTCGTCGGCACTGGGCGCCTTCTCCACGGGCAATCGCCAATGTACGCTACCCGAATCCCGATCGTACGCAGTTAAGAAGTTGGTTCGACTGCGTCGAAACGTCGAATTCCATTGCACGTTCACGCGCGCCGGATTGTGCCGGTTCTTATCGTCGTAGCTGGGCCCTTCGAGTGCATATAAAAAGTCGCCGTGAATCGACATTTGCGACCCAATGTTGTCGCCGAAGAATTGAACTTCGGACATGGACACCGGACGCGGCAAATCCTTTTTGCGGTTGTTGCGATTGCCATAACCACCCCACGAACGCATCATGGCTTCTTTCATGCGCGTCGTCTGGTCGATCTCGAACGAGTTCCGCCAAACGCTCCGCCAGCTGACGACCGCATCGACGGCCTTGGTTTCACTGTTTCGGATTTGGGGCTTGGAAGGTTTCTTTTTCAGGTTGTTCTGGTCGCCTTGTTTTTCGTTACTACCTCCAGTTCCAGAAATGGCAGCTTCGATCGCGCGTTTGTCAAATGCGATCATATCGGCGGGCGATCGGAAAAAGATCTGGTCTTCGTCGAACAACAATTGTCCCGAAGGTCGCCAGTCCTTCTTCGACCAAGATGCGATCAATCTCTGCTCTCGGGTGCTGACCGTTTTTAAGGCGCTTTGCGAAAACGCCTCTTCGCCCGAACGCACAAATCCAACGTGATCCAGTCGGTCGTAGCGCGTGTCCTTGGGTTCCACGTAATATTGCCACAGCGCGACTAAATCCTGGTTCATTAATTCCGCTGGCGGCGCGGGCATCACGCCCAAGCGCTGGGCGTTGCCCAATCGTGTCTGCCACACTTGCAGCTCTTGGCTGCGCTGCGCTCCCAGTGACAGTTGCCCCAGAGAAGACCGCACGGTTTCCCAATTAGCGACACTAGAGGTGGAAACCGATTTCGATTTCTCAAGCGCCGCTTCGGCAGCGGCAACGTCGCCCAAGTAAGAATGGCACAACGCGATTCGCAGGTAGACTTGTTCGACCGGAACCGAAGGATCGGGATAGACGTTAGCGATCTTCTCAAACAATCGCAACGCACCGGTGAAGTCAAAACGATCCAAATACATCGAACCCAGCTCGTAGGCCGCGTCATCGCCAAGAGAACTGATGAAGTACTGCCGAATGACGGTGCTGAGCGCCGTCGAGTCACCTTCACCGGCCGCATTGAGTATCTCTTTGGCTTCGGCATCGGCGGTGATGCGGTACGCGGACAAACCTTCGGGCGCAAGTTGGCTGAGCGTTTTTTCGACTTCTTCGACCAGTGAGAAGTAGGTCTCACGATCTCTTGTGTAAAGCGCGTCTCCACTGCGTTGAAGGACAGCTTGCCAAAGCTTGGTCGCGACACGGAAGTTACCGTCGGCGCGATAACGTTCCGCTTTCTCCAGCAGCGCTTCTAGATCTGGGTCCGTCTTCAGCGAAGCACCGGATTCAATGTCATCAGCTTCCGATTCGGGATCGGCCTGCTGAAAGCCTCTAAATATTTGCGCCGATACATTTGGAGTCATCAATGCGGTCGAAGTGACTCCACTAATGATGAACAGCGTCATCCAAAATTTCAGCTGGGCCAGCGCGCGGCGGAGGTCGATGGTTCGTAGCATTATCGTTTGCGCCCCCACAGCCATCCCAAGAATTGTTCGGTAACTAAGATCGCCATCAAGCCGATCAAAATCATCACCCACAGTTCACTATTGCCACCTTCGACCGATTGGTCAAGCAAACCCGCGGTGGAGACCAGTGAAACTTTGTCGCCAAAGAAATTGTCGTCCAATTTCGTCTGCGTCAGCCGCGTCAACCGGCTTTCCCGCGCGTCGTAATTGGTTGCCAAAAGAATGGACTCTTGAACACCCGAATGCCGATTCAATTGCACCTCGTAAAATCCTGGCCGCGTAAGATTTTCAAACTCCGCCTTATAAAGAACGCTGTCGGATTTGGATGGATCGACCGGTTTGGCAACGGTTTCCATTTTTTCGTTCTCAGGATCACGAACGACGACACGATTTTCATAAGCCGAAAGGTCAATGGGAATGGTTGCTCCATCTCCTAACGTGATCGAGCGATCGGGATTGGTTGACCCCGCCAGGTAACTGATCAAATCCACCATCACCGGCGCGAAGGTAGGGCTCGACGGCCACATCGACCAGTCGCCATCGCCGGGGATCGTGAACACGACCACGCGTCCATCGCCCAGTGAACGGTCAACCATCGCGATGGAATTGTCTGCATCGTTGAGACGCAGTGGAACTTCAATCGAGGGATCTTCCGCCGCCGATTCGGGCATCTCCGACGTCCACCAGCTGAACACATCGACGTTGCCCAGACTTGATGCATCGGATTGGATGATGACTTCCAGCGCCGGGTGAATTTGCGGATTGACTTCAAAGTTCGCCCATTTGGCCATCGTGGGGTCGCCGCTGATGTTCTTCAACTTGACCGGCGAAAGGCCTTTGCCCGTTGCTTCTTTACCGTCGCCGGCGGAATCGAAAAAGGTCGCGTTAAAGGTCGCCGCGCGGACACGGTTGCCGGGCATCATGACCAAACTTCCACCGTCGCGCACCCATTGCTCAAGCGCCGCCGTTCGGTCGCCCGATGCTTCGTCGACGTTGCAAAGAAAAATGACCGAGTAATCTGAAAGCGACGCCGTTTCGAGATCGCTGATGGTGCCGGTGGTCATTTTCAAACCGGTTCCCAGCACGTCTAAACTGCGCAGATAGTGCGTCTCGCTGCGCAGAGAAGTCGCCGAAGGATCACCGTCCACCAACAGCACGGAGATCCCATCGATGACGCTGGCCGCCAACAGGCGACTGCTGTCTTCGGAAAGCTGATCTTGGGAAAGGCTGTCGCCGGTGAGCGATTGGCGGTCAATCTCGGCGCGCACGCGATAGCTTTTTGAATTCGGTTGGTCATCCTCAATCGTCAGGATGCCATTGTCGACGCTGATGGGATTGAAAACGTAAGCGAACACCAATTGCTGCGTTTGGTTGGGGGAGATCGAGGGCACCGTTTGGTACTGCGGCTGTTCCTCGTCGACCTGCAGCAACACTTTCAAATCGCCGATCGTCGTGTCACCGTAATTGGTCACGTCGACGATGAAGTTGATAACCTTGTTGGCCACCAGAAGACCGTCGGAGCGAATGTTAGTGATCGCCAAGTTCTGATCTTCACTGTCGGCGACGTCAACGACAAACGTTCCAATCGAAAGGTCGGCGGCGGATTGCAGGATCTTGTTTGGCGCTGAATTGGCATCGGCTTGATCGGCGATCAACCAATCGCGCTGTCTCAGATCGGTGTAAACATACGCGGCGCGGCCATAAGTTTTGTCGCCGCCGATATACGTCTTCAGTTCGGTCAGCGATTGCGTGTAATCGGCGACTTGGTTGGAACACTCCAAACCGTCGATCGTTTGCAGGTGCCGGTTGAGCGTCGTTGTGGTGAGCGGTTCATTGTCGATCAGGCGTTGGTCGGGAGCGCTGGTTAACATCACCGTCAACCAGTCTTCGGTGGCGGTTGTGCCGGCCAATTGCGAAAGGAGTTCTTTGACCGATTCTTTCGTGGTTTCGATCGAAGGCTGAGATCCGTTGAGGATGCGCTGAGACAAAGAGTCGTCGATCAGGACGACGCGTTCGACCTTCTGGGCTTGAGCTAAGATCGCCGTAATGTTCGACGGGAGAAAGGGACGAGCTAACATCAACGCCAGCAATAACATCGCCAAGCACCGTAGCATCAGCAAAATGAAGTTCTCCAGCTGCACGCGCCGGCGATTCTTTTTATCGGCGGCGAACAGGAAATCCATCGCCGCCCAATCGACGATTTTGAATCGTCGTTTATTAAGCAGGTGAATCAGAATCGGCGAAGCGACGGCCAGCGTTCCCAATAACATCCAAGGATTCAAAAACCAGCTGAGCATGCGATTAAGTTTAAAGTGTTTTCAAGGGGTGAAGAAATGTCCGATCGGCAATTCTGAGAACTCCGAGCGAATTTCTATTGTACGCTCATCCAAGTGTCGCTGGTAGGCTGCGAGTTACTTTACCGACGGCAAAAAGTCGTCCGAAAGCTCCATTGTAGTCTTTCGGTCTCCGAAAGAACACTCAAGCGCTATTGCGCTATAACCGCGAAGTGCACTTTAGCGCGCGAAGTGCACTTTCGGAGACCGAAAGGCTACTTTGAAAAAAACTGTTGACATCGGTTTGGTGTGTCGATACACTAATACACCATGTACTTTGAAATCGACACATCTAACGGCGTCGCTGTTTACGAGCAGGTCTACCGGCAGGTCGCGTTTGCGATCGCCAACGGAATCATTACCTCGGGGGATCTTGTCCCTTCGGTGCGGGCGATGGCAAAAGACTTGGCGATCAACCCCAACACGGTAGCGCGAGCCTACCGGGACCTGCAATCTGAGGGCGTTTTGGAGGTTGTGCGTGGATCGGGAATGCTGGTCACCAAGTCAGCCCGTTCCAAATGCAAAGCCATTCGCAGCAACGTTTTAAAGCTGCAAATGTCGGCGATCGTTGATGAGGCGCGGAGAAGTCAATTGTCCGACGACGAGATTCGTCTGCTACTTGAAAACAAACTGAAAAAGAAAAGGTAAGTCATGGAATGCGTGATCGATGTTTCCAACGTCAGTAAAAAGTTTCGCCGCACGGTAGCGCTGGACGATGTGTCATTTCAAGTTCCACGGGGCGTGGTGTTTGCGCTGTTGGGTGAAAACGGAGCGGGTAAGACGACGCTGATTCGCACGATGCTAGGGCTGGAAAAACAAGACGGTGGCAGTTTGAAGATGCTGGGGATGGACCCGGTGAAAAACAGTTTGGCGATCCGGCGTTGCATTGGCTACGTCTCTGATAGCCCAGCCCTTTA
>CALDEW010000273.1 GCA_937942355.1 uncultured Pirellulaceae bacterium
TAATTTGGCACCTTTGCGTGCTTCCATCAAGCCCCGCTGATCTATGGACCAACCCACTCAAGACGCGCTTCACATGCAACGCGCTATCGTAATCGCTTGGCAAGGGCAAGGTTTTGTCGAACCCAACCCCATGGTGGGTTGCGTCATTGTCCAAGGCGACAATGTAATCGGTGAAGGCTATCACCAGCAGTTCGGCCAAGCCCACGCGGAGGTCAACGCGATCGCAAACGCGCAATCAAGCGGGGCTGATGTTGCCGGTGCGACGGTCTACGTGACGCTTGAGCCATGTTCGCATCATGGCAAAACGGGGCCATGTGCAGATGCGTTAATTGATGCAAAAGTGGCACGCGTCGTCGTGGCGGTACTGGATCCTAACCCCGAAGTTTCGGGGGCCGGAGTAAAACGATTGCAAGCGGCGGGCATTGAAGTCACCACCGGCGTCGAAACGAACGAGGCCACAAACAGTCTTGCCCCGTACTTAAAAAGAATGAAAACGGGATTGCCTTGGGTGATTGCCAAGTGGGCGATGACTGTCGACGGGAAGATCGCTACGATGCATGGGGACAGCCAATGGATTTCCAACGAACACTCGCGCGAATTGGTTCAGAAAATCCGAGGCCGTGTTGACGGGATTATGGTGGGCGCAAAAACGGCGCTCAACGACAATCCTTCTTTGACCGCGCGGTCGAAGAAATCACGAACGCCGACGCGTATTGTCGTGGACTCCAAGGCAGGCCTTCGTTTGAATTCTAAACTGGTAACAACCGCGACGGAGGTGCCAACAATTTTGGTCACGTCGCCTGCGTACAACTACCAGCATGCCAAAAAAATCGCAGAGGCTGGCGTCGAAGTTTGGGTCGGCGAACAGGCCGATCCATGCGAACGATTGCTCGCGTTCATGAAAGAGTTTGCGGATCGAGGTGCCACCAATCTCTTGGTTGAAGGGGGCGGCACGCTCTTGGGCAGTCTCCACCGCTTAAAACAGATCGACGAAATCCACGTTTTTGTCGGCCCCAAACTACTGGGCGGGCGAAACTCAGTCACACCCGTTGAAGGTGAAAACCCGATACTGATGGAGGCCGCAGATCCGCTTTCCTTACGTTCGGTAAGACGATTAGAGGACGATGTCTATATGCAATACCGCCGAAGGGGCTGATTACGATGTTGGAAAAAGTTCGCAGAAATGGATTTCTGTATTCGATCGGTATTACGGTAAATCGTATCGTGCCCCATTGGCTGTTCCGATTCCGACATTTCGTTGTCTATGAAATGGACCCTCGGCAACTTGACTCGATGGTCAACGCGGGCAAGGCTATCGCCGATTCGCAGATCCACGTTTCATGGTGTGATTCAGAAGAAGACATTCGCGCCGCTGAGAAACTGACATACACCAGCGCTGCTGAAGTGGGCGATGACTTCAAAATCGCTCAAGCAAAATCTGACCAGCAACTCGCAGGAGTACTTTGGGCAGTAAGGAACAATTTCACCGAAGATGAATTGGGGATTAAGTTCGATTTGAAATCGAACCAGATTTGGCTGTTTGCAGCTTTGGTCGATCCGCGATTCCGTCGGCAGGGTATCTACGCTCAGGTGCTCCGCTTTACGTGCTGTGAAGGAGAATCCAAGTTTGCAACCGACGCCGCTGGTTCACCACAATTTCTTTTATGCGTGAATCCCCATAATATTGCCTCCAACGGTGTTCATAAGAAGTATGCGAAAGAGGTCTTTGGCCACGCGTTTTCATTTAAATTCTTCAACGTCGCCGCGTGTTTCTGCTTCGGTAAAAAACTGTCCGCCGATTCAATAATGACCACGAACGCAGCAAATCGGCCTATATCCATTCGAATTGGAAGTTTATAAAACTATTGTTCTGGGGCGATGGTACAGGTCGATAGGCTGGCAACACGCGATCAACGTTTTCCCGACGCTTTTGGTAAAGGCTCCCTAACCCGCGGCAAAGATTTGTGTTAGCGGCAGGGCGCTAGCCGCTGGTTCGTCGCCTAAACGTTTCCCCGATGCTTCTGGCAAAGGCTCCGCAACCGGCGGCTAGCGGCCCTGCGGCTAAGGTTTGTAAATTAAATCCCATCGGCACCACCCACTGGATTCAAACGGATCCCCTCCACTTAACTGATGAAGCACTCAAACGACATCCGATTTATTACAGGCATGCTAATCTGGATTGGCCTGATAGCAGGCGGTGTCGTTTTCTTTCGGCAATCCACCACTGAATCGCCGGTCGCGGCGCGGCAGATCATTGACTATCTGGGAGCCCAGAAACGCACACTGGAAGTTTTCGCGCCCTCGGAAGTGGTGCTGGGCATCGGAGATCCTGTCTTTTTAGAAACAAGCTCAGGACAAATCGAACCCATTGGGATGATCTCTGAGCTTGACTTCCCGCGCGAAGACTCTCAGCCGCCCGTGAAATTGGCTTGGGTCAATCGCGCCACGATCCAATTTCTCAGCGGACTGCCGCCGTTGGATCAAGGTGCTCACGTCGAGTATCACGCCACTAGCGCGTCGTTGGGTTGGATCGGGAAAACGATGCTCAGCCCGGCCAAACGAAAAGAACTGACAGAGCTGATCATCAACGCCTACACCAATCATCAGGACGAGTTGCTGCAAACGTTCCAACCGCTGATTAGACAGACGATCGCCGATAGTGCCAAGATTATCCGCGACGAAGTTTCACTCGAAATTGCCAACCATCAAGAACAAATTCAATCCATCAGCCGTCGATATCAATCCGAAGTGCTGGAGAAAGACATTCTCCCTATTCTAGAAAAAGAGATCTGGCCAATTATCCAAGAGGAAAGCCAACCGCTGGTGCAGTTGATCGGGATGGAGATCTGGCGAGAGGTTTCCGTTTGGCGTTTCGGGTGGCGGTATCTTTACGACGTCGCTCCGTTGCCTGATAAAAATCTGGCCAGCAAGGAGTTCGATCGCTTTTTAGAAAGGAAAGCCATTCCCATCCTGAAAACACATTTGCCAGATGCGATCGAGTTGCAGAAAATTCTACTGACCAAGATTTCTCAGAACGAAAAACTCAAAAAGACACTCACTGATGCCGGCAGAAAACTCTTCAATGACAATGAAGTGAAAGATCTCGTGAAAGAGATCTTCAAGAACGCAATCGTCGACAACCAAAAATTGCAACAGTCGATCGAGACCACTTGGCGTTCGGATTCGGCGCTGGCCGCGATGAGAATTGCCAACGATCGTTTGGAACCCACCGTCACCGAGATCGGCAAAGCCCTT
>CALDEW010000274.1 GCA_937942355.1 uncultured Pirellulaceae bacterium
ACGCCGCCCAAAAATTCGGCACCAGCACATCCGCATCTCACCTAATCGCCGGCCACAATTCTTTGCATGCCGAACTTGAAGACAAAATCGCCAAGTTCACGGGCGCGGAAAAGGCGATTTTATTTTCGACGGGATACATGGCGAATCTCGCGGTTCCCGATACGCTGCTGGGCCGTAACGATCTGTTGGTCCAAGACCGTTTGAACCATGCTTCCATCATCGACGGTGGAAAGATCACCAACGCAAAAGTGCGCCGTTACACACACAACGATGTGGAAGCCGCCGAAAAATTACTCGGCACATCTGATCACGATCGCAAGCTACTGGTAACCGACGGCGTGTTTAGCATGGACGGTGATGTGGCGCCTTTGGTTGAACTGCAGTCGGTTTGTCAGAAAAACGGTGCCGTTCTGTTGGTCGACGATGCCCACGGTTTTGGTGTGTTGGGCGATGACGGGATCGGTAGTTTAGAGACTACAGGCTTGAAACCGACCGGCAACGTCCTGATGCTGGGCACACTCTCCAAAGCCTGCGGGTCTTTCGGAGCCTTTGTCGCCGGCGACGCCGTTTACATTGATACGCTTATCCAACACGCGCGATCCTTCATCTACACCACCGCCCTGCCCTCCCCTATCGTCGCGGCGTCGATCAAGGCCATCGAATTGATCCAAACCGAATCGTGGCGGCGCGAAAAATTGAACGAGAACATTCAGTATTTTCGCGCACGTGCGACTGAACGTTCGATCGCACTGAGCGATTCAACAACACCTATCCAACCGATCATCATCGGCGATAATCAGGCCACGCTGAAGCTGAGTGAGCAACTGCTGGAGCAGGGAATCATGGCCGTCGCGATCCGTCCTCCCACAGTCCCCGCCGGCCAAGCTCGACTACGCATCACCCTAATGACCGACCACACCCACTCCGACATCGACCGCCTAGTCGAAGCATTGTAGCCTTTCGGTCTCCGAAAGTGCGCACTTTCGCGCAGCGCAAGACAAGAGAACTCCATGCCCCAACCAAAGCTCTTCCTAATCCCCGGCTGGGCCGTTAACTCGTCCATCTGGTACGCCATCGCCGATCGGCTGGAGGAAGTCTACGAACTCTGCTACTACGACTTCCCCGGTTACGGCACTCGGCAATCACTCGGGGGCAACCTCACGCTCAACGAGCTGGTTGCCGACGCGATCGCTCAATCGCCGCCGGGCGCAGTATGGATGGGTTGGTCGTTGGGAACAATCGTCGCCCTCGAAGCGGCCCGGCAATCTCCGGAGCGAATCTCCAAACTGGTACTGACCAACCCCTCGCCAAAATTCATGACCGGCGATGATTGGCCCCACGGTCAAACCGCCGCTGCCATGGATAACCTTCAGAAGCGTTTTGAAAGCGACTACGAAACTGCGCTAAAACGGTTTCTCTTACTCCAAGCCGGTACCGACGCCGCGGCGCGGAAGCTTGCCAAAGAAACGCTAAAAAAACTGGCCCAACATCCGCGCCCCGACTGGCAGGCGCTGCAAAGCGGCCTCGAGATTCTGCGCCAAACGGATCTGCGCCCCGGCGCGCACCAGATCACCCTCCCTACCCGCATCATCGTCGGCCAAGAAGACCGCGTGATTCCGCCGGCCGCCGGGATTGACCTTCACCAACGGATAACAGGAAGTAAACTAATTGAATTAGCCACCGGGCACGCTCCATTTATTGAGCAACCCGCTCAATTTATTGAAGCCGCTATTGCCTAGCGCGCAACGTCTCCTCGATGTCACTTTCCAAATCCAAGATCGTTCAGCAGTTCAATCGAGCCGCGTCGCGCTATGATCGCTTCGCTGAGCTTCAAGGCAACATCAGCGCCGATCTGGTCAAGGCGGTCGATGCTTATGCTGAGCCCCAAAAAAGCACCATTGAAATTGCGGATTTCGGTTGCGGCACCGGGACACTGATCAAAGCGCTGGCCGACTTGGGCTATCAGCACCTGTTCGGGTTCGACATTGCCCCGATGATGGTGGAAGAAGCAAAACGAAAGTGCCCGCCGGATGTTTCTTTCGGGTGCGGTGACATTGAATCGTTGGCCGCCCAAGACAATTCGTTTGATGTGATTGTTTCCAACGCCGCCATTCAATGGTGCCAATCAGAAAAAGCGTTTTCCGAGATAAACCGCACTATGCGGACCGGCGGCCGAGCCTTCGTTTGCACATTCGGCCCGCAGACGCTCAAGCAATGGCAGGACGCGTTCAGCTTCGACGGCGGGTGCCGCGTACACACCTTCGAAACCTCAGACCAGATTACCAGTTCAATCAATAGGGCCGGACTAAAACTTCTGAGCATCGAAACTCAACTGATTGATGTCTCGTTCACGTCAGTCAGCGCGATGCTTGATTCAGTCCGGCGGATCGGAGCAACCAATGCCCAACAAACCTCTGAAACCAAGCCCATTTCCAGATCAGACTATCAAGCCATGAAGGCGCGATTCCAAGATACGCTTCGCAACGAAGGCAAATTAACGTTGACTTACGAGGTCATCAGCATCGTGGCGGAGAAGAAATAGCGATGTTCCGTTTCATCATTTTATTAACGATGCTGTCCACGGCCAGCGCCAACGCGGTTGGGCAATCATTGGATTTTGATGGGCCTCCGATTAAATACGCCGGGACGAAATCGAAAGACCCGGTCGCTCAACTTATCGCCCAGATTGCGTCGGGAGAAACCGAATTACGGCACAGCACCGATTTCGGCTGGTTGCCGTCATTGCTGGAGGCTTTGGAAATCCCTGTCAGTTCGCAACTGTTGGTGTACTCGAAAACCAGTTTGCAAATCCGAAAAATTTCCCCCAGCAACCCGCGCGCGATCTATTTCAACGACAATATTTACGTGGCCTACATTCCAAATGCGGATCGCATTGAGATCGCGGCCGTCGATGAAAATTTGGGCGCCGTTTTTTACGCTTTACAGGCCGATGCGACCGCAGAAGAAATGGCAACCGCCATCCAACGCGACAACAGCTGCCTCAGCTGTCACGGGACTCGGAAAACGCAGAGCGTCCCCGGTTTCTTGGTTCGTTCGGTGTTCGCCACCAAGACCGGCCAACCGCGTTTCGAATTGGGAACGACCACGACCGATTCGACCACAAATTTTAAGGA
>CALDEW010000275.1 GCA_937942355.1 uncultured Pirellulaceae bacterium
GCAGCATCTTCGTCGCAAACCCGCCTTCCTTGAGCACGCCAGCGACCTTGATCATCGCCAGCTTCAACAGGTCGGCCGCGGTGCCTTGAATCGGGCTGTTCATCGCCAGCCGTTCAGCCGCCCGTTGCAGCGATTTATTCCGAGAGTTGATATCGCGTAAATATCGCCTCCGTCCGGTTTGCGTCACCACATACCCGTTGTCCTTGGCGAAGTCGATCGTTTTATCGATCCAAGTCTGTACGCCAGGGTGTTTCTCAAAATAGTTTTCGATCAGATCGTTAGCTTCCTGGCGAGGAATATTCAATCGCTGTTGCAAACCGAAAGCGGAGATCCCATAGATGATTCCAAAGTTAACCGTTTTGGCTTTATCACGCATCTCGCGCGTGACGTCATCTGGATCAACCTTATAAACCTTCGACGCCGTGGAAGTATGAATGTCGGTGCCGGAAGTAAACGCTTCGACCATCGTTGGATCCTGGCTCAGCTCAGCCATAATCCGCAGTTCAACCTGAGAGTAATCCGCGGATAAGATCAAATGATCACTGTCGCGTGGCACGAAAGCGGCACGAATCTCGCGGCCGCGCTCTTTGCGAATCGGGATCGTTTGCAAGTTGGGATTGTTGGACTGAATACGTCCTGTCGCCGTCCAGGTTTGACTGTAGTGGGTGTGGAGGCGACCGGTTTGCTCGTTCGTGCTGTTGGGCAGCTGATCGACGTAGACCGACTTCAGCTTCACCGCGTTTCGATATTCCAATACGTCGTGAACGATCCGGTGCTCCGGCGCCAATCGAATCAGCTCTTGTTCGCGCGTCGAATACTGCCCGGTCGCCGTCTTGCGTGGGTTGTCGACTAACTTCAAATCGTCAAACAGCACAACGCCCAATTGCTTCGGGCTGTCGATGTTGAATTCACGACCTGCCGCAGCGTAGATATCACCCCGCAACTGATCAATTTCGCCATCAAGATTTTTTGAAAACGTCGCGAGTGCATCCGTATTGAGCCCGATACCCTCGTACTCCATATCGACCAATACCGGCACCAACGGACACTCGATCTCATAGCAAACCTGAGCGACACCGCGCTCCTCAATATCCGGACGCAGTTTCTCTGCCACCTGCAGCGTGATGTCGGCGTCCTCGCCGGCATACTCCACCACTTCGGCGACCGGAACATCTTTCATATTCTTTTGGTCCGGACCTTTGGGGCCGATCAGATCGCTGATCGAAACGGGGCGATAACCCAAATACAGTTTTGCCAGATAGTCCAAACCATGGCTCATCTCCGGTTCCTTCATCGAATGAGCCAGCATCGTGTCCAGCAACGTGCCGTGGACCTCGATTCCATGCCACTTTAATAGCGTGATGTCGTATTTGAGATTATGGCCGATCTTTTCGATCTTTTCGTTTTCGAAAACCACACGAAACTCTTCCAGCACCGCCTGCGCCTTTTCGCGTTCCAGAGGAAAGGTCACATAAAACGCTTCGCCGGCCTTAAACGAAAACGCAATTCCCAACAGATCTGCCGTGCGCGCGTTGAGCCCCGTCGTTTCGGTATCGAAACAGAATGCCTTTTGCTTGAGCAATTGTTTGATCAGCGTCGCACGTTTGGCCTTAGTGTCAACTAAATCGTATTTGTGCGGCACATCGTCGATCGTTTTCTCTTGAACCTCTTCGCCGTCAAACAGCGACGCTTGGATCTCCTTCTCACGTTTCTCGCGCACCACTGTGGCGCGACTGGACGCGGATGAAAACGACTTACCAAAGATCTTGCGCCCCAGCGAATCAAACTCCAGTTCCGACAAAAGCGCTTTCAATTCTTCTGCATTGGCATCCATCATTACAAAATCATTGAACTTAAAATCGTGCGGCACATCGGTCTTGATCGTTACCAGTTCTTTCGAAAGTAACGCGATGTCGTGGCCTTCTTCGACGCGCTCCTTTTGTTTCCCTTTGAGTTGGTCAGTGCTGGTGACCAGTTTTTCAATCGATCCAAATTGTGCGATCAGCTTTTGAGCCGTTTTCTCGCCGATGCCTTGAATGCCCGGCACGTTGTCGCTCTTGTCGCCCATCAGCCCTAGAATGTCGATGACTTGGTCAACGCGCTCAATCTGCCACTTCTCCAACACTTCGTCGACGCCCATGATCTCGTAGGCACCGCCCTGTCGGCCGGGTTTGTAGATTTTGATCCGGTCGGTCACCAGTTGATGGTAGTCCTTGTCCGGTGTGACCATGAACACGTCGTAATCCTGAGCCGCGGCTTCGATCGCCAGCGTCCCGATAATATCATCGGCCTCAAATCCGGGCGTGCGAATGATGGGAATGTTCAGCGCCTTCATCAACCGATCCACCAGCGGGATCTGCACCGCGATGTCCTCCGGCAGCGCATCGCGCTGAGCTTTATACTCGGGGTAAGCTTCGTGACGAAACGTCGGGTGGCTGGTGTCAAAGGCGATCGCCAAATGGGTTGGCTTCTGCCGTTTGATCAAATCAAAAACGGTATTGGCCATCCCAAATACGCCCGAGGTCGGTACATCGCCCGAGGTGAAACGAGGACTGCGAATCAGCCCGAAATGGGCGCGATAGATCAACGCCATTCCATCCAGCAGATACATTTTCTTGGGTTCAGATGCCGAAAATAGATCTGGGCCTGCGACCGTGGTCGGCTTTTTCTTTGATTTTTTCTTTGCCATGCCCTATAGCGTATCAAAGGCGGTCAAGAATCTCCACCGACACACGATCGCACATCATCATTCCCTGGCGCGTTAACCTCAGCACCGCTCCATCGTCGGTCGCCAAGCGATTTTCCAACATTGTTGTTCGAAAATCGCCAAGCAGGTCCTCCACCGCAGACCCGGTCGCCCCGAGAAACGTCTCTTTATCGACGCCAACGTTCCGCCGCAGTCCTATCGCCAGTCGTTCCGCCGCCGCACTGCGCGGATCAAGTCGTTCGAAATCGGCGACCGGTGATTGACCGAGCTCCAGCTGCTTCAGATAGTACATCGTCGAGCTATGATTGGTCTCGCGGATGCCGTCCACGAATCGGGACGCTCCGGGACCGAACGCGAAATACGGATCGCCACCCCAATATCCAAGATTGTGCCGGCAGCGTTTTCCCTGATTCGCGAAACTGGAAACTTCATATTGCTCGAGTCCCACCTCTGCGGTACGGTCGAGCGTATGCTCGTAAAGCGCGGCGCA
>CALDEW010000276.1 GCA_937942355.1 uncultured Pirellulaceae bacterium
GGGAGAGCATCATCACGGCGAGCGCAAGGCTCATTATGATACCGATGGTAGCCGCGATTCCGTCGGCACCGTCAAGCAGGTTGACGGAGTTCACCGAAGCGATGACCCATCCATAAATGAAAAAAATGGAAAAGGTTTGAAGCGGAACTGAAATACCAATGACCGCTAATTGTTCAAATTTGAACCCGAAGAGAATTAACACCGTCGTTGCCAAGAACTGACCAAAAAGTTTCTGGCGACCTCGAATCCCAAAACGATCGTCAAGTAAACCAACGATCACCAATACTAAAGAGCCCGTGAACAAACCTGCGTATTGAAAAATATCGTGCGACGTGATTCTTCTCAATGCGAGGAAGTCACGTGGGTAACCAATCAACGAAGCGAGTTTTCCGTCGATGCGTGACAGCAAGGATGGGTAGATCTGAAGCGCCGCAATGAACGCGAATACCACCACCGAGGCTGAGCAGAATAGCGCCAATCCGCCGACCATTGGGATGGGCTTTTCATGCAGCTTCCGCAATTTGTCGGGATTGTCGACCAACCCAACAGCGCACGCCTTCCGCGAAAATATCGGTATGAGCCAAAGCGATATTACCAAGGAGATTATGAAAGATGAAAAGACCGAGAACATGTTGTCAAATTTGCCAGCGCGAAAAAATTGGCGGTTTGCGGAGATGGAATTACTGTGTTCAGGGACTTAACGAAGTCTGATCTGAAAGCTGCTTTTGGGTTTGCCGGAATTTTTGGGACAGGGGTAATCGAAGGCCGTTTTTGGGAAAAGCAACTCATGAGAGTCGTTGAAGCATTTCCTATGAGGGGCAATAATTCATTTTAATTAAGAGTTGGCTAAAATTGCTTTTTTGCTCACGTTTCATTCGAAGCTTTTCCTTTATTTCATATAACATGCCTCGGTAATACTCAGAATGCTTAAAATCGGTTTCAATCAGGTCTTCCAGACGCGCGGCTGCGTCTTCGTATTTTTCAAGGCGGTCGAGCAAGCGGATCAGCAAAATTTGCGTTTTATGGTCGCTGGGCTTTGTGATTAGGGCCAGTTCGTACTGCCGGACGGCTCTTTCTGGCTGGTTTAGTTTCTGCTTTACATCGCCGCTAAGTACGATCGCACTGTGGTCCGAAGGCGAAACGTCCTGCAGCAACTCGTCGGCACGTTTCATGCAATATCGAAAAGCTTCAGAATCTGGCGGTATGTATTTCGTGGCATACTCGAAAAGCATTCTTGGATCATCCGGCAGAAACTGTTTTACAACAACGTCATCTGTAAGAAGAGCTGTTTTACGTGTCGATTTTCCACTGAGTATCTTCGCCATGGCGGGGTATCCTCGGGGATTCATCTCCAAGTATCGAACTGTGCTCTCGGCTGCCTTCTCTTGGTTTCCAGATTGCAAATAGTGCACCGCCGCCGCGAACCGCAAACGTACATTGAATGGAGAAATTTGAATTGCCTGATCCATGTAACGATTGGCCGATGCGGCGTCTCCACGTATCGCACAAAGTCTGGCAAGGCGGACGTAAACGAAGGGTTGCAAGAGGTTACTACGGCGACTGAGGTGAAGCGCTTGGATCGCTGCAGGAACGTTGTTCCTGATAAAATCCTGTTGTCGGAATAGGTTGGCTTCCAGTTGGGAAGTCTCGCGCTTTAGCGAATAAATGTTCTCTTGGATGTATTCCAGGGCGGTCAGTTTCCAAATATTGTTTAGAAAAGTATCTCTGTCTTCGTCACTCTTCAGTTTTGCATTTTCAGCAAGACCTGCAACGGAGGCATTGTAGTATTGGATCTTGGTCATATGAATAAAAAGGTCGGCCAAATAGACCAGCCCCTTGTCGTCTGGCGTTTCTCGGAGCAACGGTGTCAGTTCATTGATCCATTTCTTAGTCGTTTTCAAATCGGGGTTTTGGTACGTAAATTTGTCGGCTGAAAGGTAGGTTCGGTTGTTAATCGAAGCGCGACGCATCAGGTTCAACCAGGCAACCACAACGACCGCGAAGATCACCAAGGCGATCATTTGAATGAACCAGTTGGGCGTTTCAAAACGCAGCAGCGTTTTGTCTTTGAGCCTGCCCGCCAATGACTGGGCTTGATAGGCCAAAAAACCACTTAGTGTCGCCACCGCGATCATATTGGCTGGTTGATAGATACCAAAGTCCAGCGCTGACGCAATCGGTATTGCTGTCGCAAGAAAAACGCCCACCATACCAATGCCAATAGTTACTGGCGAACTACCCCTCCAAAGGGCGAACATGCCATAGTACAGCACAAGCAGCCAACATCCGATCAAAAGTACCAGGCCAAACCACCCCATCTCCATGGCTGTTTGAACGAACTGACTCTCGGCGTACTTAAACACAGTGTGTTCGGGGGTCGTTCGAAACATCCGGTGCGCGCCCTCGTAAGAACCGATGCCCGACCCTAGCAAACCGTAATCGCCGACCGCTGAAAGGGAATCCTGCCAGTGCGAAATTCTGACATTCTGATCCACTTCAACCAGCTCGATGTCGTCAAATCGCTGAGTTAGCGATTCTGAAAACGCAATCCACCCTGCGACGCCGAAAGCAAGAAACACCATCGACAGCAGAATGAATCCTGAAAACGTCGGCTTACGTGCCATCCCATAAAGCATCAGTGTAACGAAGCTTGCGATTAGCATCGCCGAGACACCACCACGTGAAAGAGACGCCAATACGCCTATGCCGATCACACCAACGGCTAATAAGGAGCAGATCTTTGCAGGTGTCAAGTCGGAGAGAAACAGCTGGAAATGAAATACTAATTGACGCCAAAAAGGAATCTCTTTGCTGATAATGGGTCTCGGGCCGCGATCTTCTTTCTTCCCCATCAGGATAATGATCAAACCAATCGCACAAGCAAGGCATATCAAAAGATAACCTGCTCCATTATTACGGTTTACGTAGGGACCGAACGGATTACCGGCCTCTAACTCAACCGTCCAGTAAATGTGAGATCTGTCGCTGGTGAATTTTTGAATGATGCCGAAAATGGACAACAGGACACCGTTGAGTGTCATTAAAATCAATAATAGTTTGACCTCGAACGTTGTCTTGAAATAGCGACTGCCTAAAAGAAGCGCCGCGACTCCCAACGCCAAGATGCTCAAGAATTTTTTGGTGCCGGCATGGGACACCGAAATCGTTGGCGAGAGTTTAAGTCCGGCACCAAACTCTTTGAAAATATCAACTTGACGGCCGAGTGTCAGCGAAGCCAATCCCGAGGGCAACTCCCAAAGTTGCAACAACCCGATTATCAGTCCAAGGAAAACGGGAAAGAAAATGTAAGGAAAGAACTGCTTGTTGCGTTGGTTCAGGGATGTTTCGAACCACCAGAAACCCAAGCCCACCAACATCGCGATTGCGATCCACTGCTGAGCCCAAGGTCGAACGGACCCAAAAGCCCAAGGGGAAAGCAGAATCGCAAGCAGCAGGGCAATGCGTCCGGGCCAGACCAAGTATTCGAGAAATAGCGCCCCGCGATTCTTTTCCGCACTACTGGCAACGGTTTCCGCCAGCGTACCCTGAAGAGTGAAATTCTGCGGATCTTTCATCGCTTAAGTTTCTGCTGGAAAGAAGACAAGTTATCCAGCGGTTGGCCAGATCAGTAATGGGCAGCGTCGCGAAAAGCTTATGCTGAAGGGCCGTTTTTGTAAAGATTATGGTTGACTTGCGAGATCCGTTTCACGCGCGATTAGAGTGGTTTTTTATGCGTTAAAACACCCGTGTTGCCCCATTTAGCACGAATCGTAGGTTTGACCTGATGAAACATAGCCGAAAACTGGCAGTCGACCTTGACGGCAGTTGATTTTTAAATTCAGTGGTTTTGGTCCTGGGAGTAGATTTTCAGGAACATGAGACACAATAGTGCTCTATCGCTGTCAGCCCAACGGTGACTCAACTCAATTATGCCACTATGGAACCGAAGTTATTATTCTCTTCGAGAACCACCGTGCGAGGACGTGTACAGAAAAATGATCGCGCCCGCGGCCAGTAAGCTCCAAGGCATCCAGTCCTTGGTCAGGATCGTCCTTGGACCTCGCATTTGCCCTGGACTTCCGATGTCCCTGCCCACAACAGCGGGATTCGCTCCGTTGGGGAATGAGACGGGAAAAGCGTTGGTTGTTTGGCCGCTATTGGAATTCACTCCGGATCTCGATAGATCGACTCGACGGCCACCGTAGTTACCTGATCGTGGGCCGGAGAATCTGGAGGGGCCAAACCTCGACTCCGAAGAATAAGGGACGCGTTGAAAGTTCGACGCATCAGAAGTCTGGAACGTCGGATTCTGAAACGCGGGATTTCCTTGCCCTCGCGAATAATTGACGTTTGCGAAACTGTCCATGTGGTCTTTTTCAAAAAGTCCGTTTAAAAAATTTGGCAGCTTTGCCGATTCGTTTACCACGACGCGTTCGAACACCAACGCTTCGACGCCCAACAGCATTAAACCGATTCCAACAGCCAAAAAGAAAGATCGCCACATAATTTCACCTTTTAAAAATGCGTCAACGATCCTTCGCGACCAGTATCCAACGATATACGAACGTAGAGAGTGCGGTACTTAACCGATATTCCAATCCAACAGTACAATTGAACGAGGAATTGATACAATATTGTGTTGAAGAGACGTTCACACACCCAACTGTGTTATCGGATTGTGGAATTGCAAGGGAACATGGCAAACACAGATGGTACCTGTTTTTTTCAATTGTAGGTGAGTTTTGAAGGAGTGCGTCGTTTCATAGGGATGTGCAACAGACGGCGATTTTGACAATTTTCACGATAGGGCTGTTTTAGATGCATCAAACAGTTCTTGTACTACGTCGTTGGATAAGTAAGATCTATACCTCTTATCTTTTCTAAGCACGACTCGATTCCGAATTGTTGCACTGTTGCAAAGTGGCTTTACCACCGTCGATTAAAAAAATTACGTCCACTTAAAAAAGAAATCCTTTGAAGAACCAACATCATATTTTGGTCGTCGATGACGATCCCGAAATTGTCGAAACCATCTCCGCCACGCTCACCGGAAAAGGCTACCAAGTCTCTACTGCTTTCGACGGCAACCAAGGCGTGGCCTATGCGGAAACCAAGAATCCCGACTTGGTCATTCTGGATTTAATGATGCCCCGGCGAAGCGGTTTTTTGGTCTTGGAGCGTTTGCGACAAAATGCCGAAATGCAAATGCCGATTATCATGATCACCGGTAACGAAGGCATGAGGCATAAAAAGTACGCTGAACTGCTTGGTGTCGATGACTATATCCAAAAACCTTTTACAATGAATCGCTTACTTCAAAGCCTCTCAGACATTTTGGATTAGCGTGACCTATGACGTTTCAAGCGCATGACCTCGGGTTGGATGCAGACCAATTAACGCCCGCCGACGGCTGGCACTGTTCTCACTTTTTCTACAAATTCGATCGATCCCGACTGCAGGCCCTGACGGCGGATGAATTAGAATCCGGCAAGGCTTCCTTTTCTCAGACGCTTTCTGCCAACAGCCCCAACGCGCCGGTGCGTTTGCAGACAGCTATTTCTTCGGGGCACAAATCTGATTTCACGCTGATGATGATGGATCCAGATCCGTTGAAGATTCAAGCCGTCCATCAGCAGCTATTAGCGTCGCCGCTGGGAGCCGCGATCGAAGCGACTTGGTCCTACGTATCGCTGACCGAAATATCTGAATACGTTCAGTCCGTTGACCAGTATCGCGACCGCCTCCGATTGGCCGGCGAAGACCAAGGCACAATCGATAAAAAAGCGGCAGCCTATCAAGGGCGATTAGGTAAAATGAATCACCAGCGGCTGACACCGGAATTTCCGGATTATCCGGTGACCTGCTTCTATCCAATGAACAAGTGGCGTTACCCTGGCGCGAATTGGTTCACCCTTTCGTCTTCGGAGCGTAACAAATTGATGTCCGAACACGCTCGCAGCGGCATCAAGTTCGCCGGCAAGGTCTCTCAGCTGATTTCCGTTGGAGTGGGCCTCGATGATTGGGAGTGGGGCGTAACGCTATGGGCCACCAATCCGCTGTATCTCAAGCAGATCGTCTACGACATGCGGTTCGACGAAGCCAGCGCTAAGTATGCCGAATTCGGCCCGTTCTACACCAGCTACATCGCCTCGCCAGAAAAGATCCTCAGCCATTGCCAGATTTGAGGTAATCTCAACTCAGTAGCAACACAGCAACAGAAATAGACCCACCAACAAAAAACGGTCAGCCCAACGCATAACCGTATTTCTGGGTTACGCTTCGGGCTGACCGGTTGACCTATTTCACAACCACTGAAAATCAGTGATCGATTCGCAGTGTTCAGACGGAGCAACTTTGCAAAAAAGTTCTAGCCGATGTCTCTTGTCTCTGACGGCCCAAGTCGACTTGCTTTCTCATTTTCTCGTTTGATTGCGTCGTAAACTTCTTGGCGGTGAACAGGAATTTCCTGCGGAGCATCAATTCCTAAACGGACCTTATCTCCACGGATGTCCACAATTGTTATCATCACATCGTCTCCGATCATGATGCTTTCGTCTCGATGTCGCGACAAGACCAGCATGGCTGGCTCCTTCAAAATAAATGACTGCCTGTCAAAAATGCGCGGTGGCATTGCCTTTGCAATTGCCCTTCCATCCGCGCTACCAATCCCTGAAGTCGGACAATCCTTTGCCGCATTCAAAACTCCGCTACTGCTCAATCGCTAGCAATAACAATTAGTGTTCGTATCGGCGAGGCGGTGTGGCGACTGCAAGAAAACGGCTGAAGGTCCGTTTGTGCCGCCGTGAGAAGAATTGCAGATGGTACAAGCCGTAAAAACGGCCCGTTCAATGGTGTGTAGGCAGAGCTTAGGTTTGATCTGAGACGCTTAAGCGCTTTTCCTTAAGCGCTTTTCCGCATCCGCGTCGGCAGCGTCGTCAATTCGTAACGCATCGGCTGCGGATCAACGGTGACGACTTGGCAACCGATCCTGCGATCGAGATTGATCACCAATGGAGCACGTAGGTTCAGAGTCAACGTGTCTTCATCGCGGCTAACTACACCCAGCACATACGCTTGTTCAACGGAACTTAGCTGTAGCGACTCTACATCCTTGGGCTCTAAGCGGACTTGGTAGTCCTCGACGAAACGGCGAGGCGAAACGACGGGCAACGCGATGTCCGAGTGCTGCATGCTTTGTAACCATGCAACTGCCGAATTATCCGCATCGGCCAATAAAACCCAATGTCGGCAATCTTCGAAGCCCAACAATCCGTTTCGAAAGAACAGAATGTCATCCGGTTCGATTTCAATGCTGGAGAAGCGTGTCGTATGGATTTTCATAACAGTCTGCCTGTCTCAAGACCACATGTCTCACACGTTATTAAGATGAGTAAAAACGTGACGTGACTTAAAATGGGTTCTATGACGCCGTAATAGTGTTAAAATGTTACAGTAAGTCCAATTATTTGACTCACAACCATTACATCGGGTCGGCAGAGGAGGAGACTTTACTAAAGCTGCCCGTTCTTTAATCTTTTTTTCGATGCCGCTTCCTTTGGATGCTGCTGAGCACCAATTCTGCTATCACAATCAATCTCGACACAGCTTTCATTCATCGCCTACTATCAATCACGAAGCATTTTTTGCCTATTTTGCCACATAGGTCTGGTCCTTAAACCCTCCCTTTTTCACCGACGATTTGAATCAATGGAACAATGGACATCTCAATCTGCCATTGCAGCTGAAGATGGCGGTCGGAACTTCTACTGCCAGGTGCGTTCGGCTTCCAAGGCTAAATCCTCCAGCCTAGTGGTGTCGTTCCGCATGACGATCTCAATCTTCGTGGCCGTTTTGTTTCTTAGTCCATCCTCCAGTTTCGCTTGGCAGAGGCTGGCTGCAACTTCAAAGCCGGTTCTAAACCTGTCGCCGAGGATCAACGAAGGTGCACCGGCATCGGTCGTCGAGTTGATCGATCGCTTAGACAGTCCTGCCTTTGCGCGGCGTCAATCGGCAACGGTATCTATCATTGATTATGGAGCTACTGCCCTGCCGGATCTATGCCAGCGGTTTTTCGAAAGTTCTCCAGAAACTAACTACCGCATTCGTAAAGCCCTCGAGGGAATTGCTGCCGCCGGAGACGAGGGAACATTCCTGAAATCTTCGGCAATCCTGTTGACGCTATATTCCAATGGCAACGACCACATCTATGAACAAATAGAAGAACTCAAAGTTCAATGGCAAGCTCAGCGCACTGAATTCGCCATCGCAGCGCTCAAACGAACGGGTGCAGAAGTCGTACAACAAAAAGGCTACGACGCGCGGTTGGGTCAAAGAGGCGTCACTGTAAGAACTCTCGGTGGAGTACCGGTCTCCAGATCAGAGAAAGTCAAATTTGTAAAACGGACCGTCTCCGAGCAAAAAATGATGGTCGACAGGATTCTCCGCAGCGACTTTGACACAAATCGGGATTTCATCTTCGAACTCATGCCAAGTCAAGCACTTAGCAGGCCCTCTTTGGCTCCCAACGGGAGCAATCTAAATCTTCCGCTGTTAGCGGGAACCCGGATTAAGTTCCCTGCGGGTTGGGCTGAGAAGAATACTGACACGCGTGCACTGAAGGAACTGCGCCATATTGATGACCGACTGTTCGTGGAATGTTCGAATACCAATTTTTCAAAAGCCCAATGGCAACTATTGGTAGCCGCCGACAATATTGTGGCATTAGATTTGGCGGCAAAAGAGCAGTCTGCTCAAGTGCCTTTAACATTTCCTGCGTCACTACAAGCTCTAACGTTGACGGGTTTTGAGATCGTCGACCTATTCGCTCAAGCGGTCCAAAACAACACACAGCTTCAGCAGGTAGAATTCAATAATTGTAGTTTTGATAAGCGTTCGGCCGCAAAAATTGACAGTGTCGAGAGCATCAAGAACATCGTTTGTCAGTTTGAAAATCAAAAGTTGGGCTCCGAGGCTGTTCTGGCGATGGCAGAATTTGGCGATCTTCGAACCATCCATCTGACGGCGATCGAATTCAGTGATGCGGCGCTGCAAGATCTGCGTCGGTTGGAAAATGTTGGCCTTCTGTATGTTAGTGACATGCCCGCGACGTCACAGTTCTTCCAAAACGTCGGCGCGATGCCGAGGCTAAATAGTATTCAGTTCAAAGGGTGCAAACTGAACATTCCGGCTTATAAGAAGCTCGCGGACGCTCAACGTGTACGCATGAGTTTCGAGGCTCAGGCGTTCCTCGGAATTCAGGGCAGCAGCCCCATCAACGGTAGAGGCCTGGTCTCCGATGCCGTGGTGTCGATGGTGGTCCCTGATTCCGCGGCCGAAGAAGGCGGGATTAAGGCCGGTGACCTTATCAGCAAAATCGACGGCGAAGAGGTCGAAGACTTCAATGATATTCGCCTGCACATCACTCAGTACTCCGCCGGAGACGAAGTCGAGATCGAAGTGATGCGAGACGGCAAACGCGAAGCCTTGAAAGTTAAGCTGCGCGACTATCAAACGGCGCGAAAGTTCTAGGTTCGGCAAAAGAGTCGTCGCGAGGTCCTGCGACGGCGGTGCTCGATGGTTCTGATCCACCGTTACCGAAGTAACTTGATTTCAAACAAACCTTCTGGCGAACCCCTTCTACGGTTCTTGACGCCGAACCTCAAGCAGAAGATACTGTCCCTCTTTCCAGAAGTGAAAAATCTTCGTGAATTGCAGAGGACGGTCCTCCCCGACAGTTCCGATGCACTTGCCTTCGCCAAAGGCAGCCT
>CALDEW010000277.1 GCA_937942355.1 uncultured Pirellulaceae bacterium
GCACAAACCAACATCGGCTTCCGCATCTCCACGGCCCGGAAAACATTGCAGGCGTAATGCAAGTCCAAACATGACGTTCCGAAAAACCAACCGTCATTGGTGATGTTCAGCAGCACGTCCGGTTCGCCATCGGTCTCGGAGATCGTATTTAGTTGGCGGCGAATCAAATGGGGCACCGTCGACTCGAAGCATACATTGGGTGCAATCTTTAATCGGCCTGTGTCAAACAATTGGGCTTGGGTTCCGGGAGTCAAATTTGTATTGATTGGCAGGTACCTCATCAGTGACGGGAAATATTCAAACAGCGGAACGTACTCCCCAAACATCACGCGGTGATTTTTATCGTAACGCCGAACCGGTAGGCCCGTGTTGTCCAACAACAGCGCCGAATTGAAGACTTGTTGACGGTCAAGGTCGATGGTGGAAGTTCCGGCGATCGTAGGCACTGCCGAGAAACGCCCGCCCCCGTTGGCCATTTCATGCCAGACTTCTTTTAGGTTGGATTGCGATATCAATGCGCTTTCGGTTGAGCTTTGATCGCCATCTTCCTCCGACACATAGTTGCCGTAGGGATAACTAGACTCGGGCCAGATGATCAAGTCAATCGAATCGTTCGCCTGCCGCGCGGCCCAGTTGATGTCGCGCAGGTGGCTGAGTTCATCCAATAGCTGCGCCGGAGTTTTTGGTTTTAAAATGGTGTCGATTGAGGTCTGGATCAACGCGACGGTTTCGGTAGATGTATTTTCGGTTGATGAGTTTGCCGAGCCGTTCACTTGATTCAGCCGCATCGTTCCGTAACCGAACACCAAAGCCGCCGTCACGATGCAACCAATGACCCCTTGGATACGCCGCGACGAGTGACAGCATATCATCGCTGCACCCGCGAAGGCGGTCATTGCAAATGTGACCGTATAGGCTCCCGAGATGTCAGCAATTTGAATCACGATTGGATTGGGGTACTGGCTGTGCGAGAGCGCCACCATCCCAAACCCGGTCAGGAAATTGATACGGATCCATTCCAACCCCGTCCACGCGATAGGAATCGCAATCAGCGGTGGCATTTTCCACCGCCAAACTAACGTGCGGGCCGCGATCAATAGCAGCGGCGTGTACACGGCAAGATACGCCGACAGTGCGATCCAGCCGATGAACAGAATCGGATGGGGCAACGGTATGAAGTAAAACGTTACCAACCAATAAATCAGGCTAGCTAACCAAACCTGCACCATTGGACGTCTGAGCAGTCGCGGTCGCAAGGTCGACACGCCATTGTCATCATCTTCGGCGACCAAGATTAAGCTCAGCAGCGGAATCGGAGCCAACCAAGCCAACCATGAGAATCCAACTGGCGGAAACGCCAGCCACAACAAAATGCTGCTCAATAACGTCCGCCCAAATGGGCTCAAGAAGATGCTGCGCAAGCTGTTTTGATTTCTCGTGTCCGCGACAGAAGGAGTGGGCTGAGCATTCTCTGAAGGCATGGCGGCACAAGTGCTGATAATCGGCGACTAGGAAAGCCGGTCATCGTAAGGTTTGTCGAAAAATTTTGCCATGCGAGGGTTGCTCGGCTGGTGGACTAAAAGTGAACTCCAAATAAGTCAGGAATAATCCCCGAAAGCCATTCGGTCGTTTTGACTTTCGATCGTAAAACCCTTAGTTTAGTACTCAATTCTTGGAAGTCTTGAACAACAGAAATTGAATATGAAGAACGCTGTAGCGCTTATTTTGGGTGGGGGACGAGGAACACGTCTGGCACCTCTGACGTCAATTCGCAGTAAACCTGCGGTGCCGGTTGCCGGTAAGTATCGTTTGATTGATATCCCGATTTCAAACTGTCTCAACAGCGAAATTAACAAGATTTACGTGCTGACGCAGTTTCTCTCGGTCTCGCTGCACAGCCACATCCGCAACAGCTACACCTTCGACAAATTTAGCGGTGGCTTCGTCGAATTGCTGGCGGCTCAGGAAACCGCCGGCAGCGGCACTGATTGGTATCAGGGCACCGCCGATGCGGTGCGGAAGAATTTGATCTATTTCAATCAACCGGATATTGACTATGTCGTCATTCTTTCGGGTGACCAACTTTATCGGATGGACTATCAGGATCTGATTGCCACCCATGTGAAAACGGGTGCCGATGTTACCATTTCGTGTATGCCCGTCAGCCGCGAAGACGCCAAAGGGTTTGGCGTCATGCAGTTAGAGGATTCAGGACGAGTCAAAGGGTTTGTGGAGAAACCACAGACTGATGCCGAAATTGATACCGTCCGAACAGATCCCGATTGGATCGCATCGCGGGGCATCGACAGCAAGGGCCGCGATTGTTTGGCCAGCATGGGCATTTATGTTTTCAACAAAGAGCTATTGATCGACATGTTGTCAGATTCGGAATACACCGATTTTGGCAAAGAGGTCTTTCCGGACACGATTAAGACGCACAACGTGCAAACGCATTTGTTCGATGGATACTGGGAAGACATTGGAACGATCAAATCCTTCTACGATGCGAATCTAAATTTGGCTTCGCCGGACGCTGAGTTCGAATTGATCTCAATCGACCATCCGATTTACACACGATCGCGTTTTCTACCTCCAACCCAGATGTCAGGAGCCCGCATCAAAAATAGTTTGATCGCCGACGGTTGCAGCATCGAAGAAGGTGCCGTTATTGAAAACAGCATCATCGGTTTGAGGACCATTGTCGGAAAAAATGTGACGATCAAGAACTCGATCATCATGGGCGCTGCCGACTATGAGCGCGAATATAACGACGAAATTCCATTGGGCATCGGCGAAGATACGTTGATCGACGGCGCGATCATTGACTTGGATTGCCGCATCGGGAAGAACGTGAAGATAATCGGAAACGTCGATCAACCGGATTCGGATGTCGAGCATCCCGTCTGTGTCGTCAGGGATGGTATCCCGATCATCATCAAGAAGACGATTCTTGAAGACGGTTGGAATTTGAACGAAGTTATTTAAGCGACGAAAACCGCGCATGGGCCAGCCAAAAATTCAAGAAAACCACGCCGTCCTCAACCCCGAACGCATCGTCGGCACGATTAAGCGATTGGAAGGACGGATCGCCGAACGCTTTCCCGAAGCAGGGTTGGTCCGGGTTTGCGGCGAATTGGCAAGCGTCGCCGACCAGATGGTGGAACGGGCACAATGGATCGGCCGACCGGTGCTGTGGCTTCGGCTGCTGTCCTGGGGAATCTGTTTGGCCGTGTTGTTGCTGACGGCGTACATGTTGTGGTCCGTTGGCGTGAAGCCCGAAGATCTCAACATCGCGGACGGCCAAGAGAACAATTTTACCGCGGTCGTGACTTTCATGGAGGCGGCGATCAACGATGTGCTGCTGATCGGAGCGGCTCTGTTTTTCATTTTCACGATCGAGAAACGCTATAAAAGAAGCCGAGCGTTAAAAGCGTTGCATGAACTTCGTTCGATCGCTCACATCATCGACATGCATCAGCTGACCAAAGACCCGCACCGCGTCATTGCCAAGCCGCTTTTCACGGGAGAGGGGCTGTCTCCGAAGCTGAACATGACGGCCTTCCAATTGCGTCGCTACTTGGATTATTGCAGCGAAATGTTGTCTTTGACGGGCAAGATCGCGGCGGTCTACGTTCAGCAGTTTGACGATGCGGTCGCGATGGCGTCTGCGTCGGAGCTCGAGTCGCTCGCCGGCGACCTTTCTAATAAGATCTGGCAAAAGATCTTGATACTCGAGTCGTATCAGTCAGGCGATGACGATTCTGCCGGTGTGAATCCACCGATTTACTCAGGCGACTGAGCGGTGGCGGTATTCATTTGAAAAATTCAGCAAAACTTTCAAACAGGCCTTGAGGCACAAGCCCGTTCAGCTACTATATCGCTGCGGGATGGAGCAGCCCGGTAGCTCGCGAGGCTCATAACCTCGAGGTCGTCGGTTCAAATCCGGCTCCCGCAACTTCTCGGTCATCTTTCCATTTGATCGACAGAGGTAACACTCCGAAAGCCGACGTTTTGCATATGCAGATCGTCGGCTTTTTTTACAGTTGGGCAGTAGGGCCGGTTCCCACCGGCCTTTTCGTTTATGGGGTGGGGATGGGCCGGTAGGAGACAGCTACTACAATCTCGTTTCCTTGCTGCATCTGCTCATTGGGAGCGGCAAAAGATTGAACCACAGAGGTCACAAAGGGCACTGCGGTCAAGGAGTTTTGACGGTCACGGTCACGGTCACGGTCACTGTCTCTGTGAGCTCTGTGCACTCTGTGGTTTAAACGTTTTCGGGCCTGCGCTTATTCGTTTCTTTTTAGTTAATGGTGGTTCGTGGCCGGTAGGAACCGGCCCTACGAGCTATCGCCCTTCACGAAAGTGCCATTGAGTTTTCTGAAGGGACCTTTTCGTTGATTCACTCAGTTGCGCCTTGGTCAGTCTTGTGAGAAGATCAGCGCACTGTAGGCCGCCAGCGGGAATTGAGCGGATTGCGGACTACCGTCGTGTTCTTGTGGCTGCGTTTGAACCGAATCAACTGCGAATTTTTGGTGGAAGTGATTACAGATGGACGCCGAATTTAAACGGACGTGCCAAGTGCCTGCTTCGGGAAACCCAAGCCGGTAATCCGTCCAATCGCGGTGGCCAAAATTCAACACGACCACCGTTTTTCCGCCGCTTGCTCCTGTGCGACAACGCTCGAAGGCGATCACTTTATCTTTGTCGTTAAGTTGCAGCGGGTAAATATCCGAACCGCTCAAACCGGCCGTCGTGCCGTTCTTGTTCAACCTCAGCCCGATCAGATCGCGATACATACGCATTGTTGGCTCCCGTTTTCCCGCAACTTCCCAGTCAATCGGCTTGGTGTCGTCAAACCAATTGGCACGTACAAACTCCTGCCCTTGAAAAATCATCGGAATGCCAGGGGAAGTGAACACCAGCACTGCCCCCAGTGCGGATCTGCGTTTGGCGTACCAACCGTGCGGATTGTTTTCGTCAATTTCCGACGGCACGCGCTTCTTCCCGTTGGCGACCTCGTCGTGGGATTCGGTGTAGATCACGCGCTCAAACGCATCGTTGTTGTACTTATGGAAGATCGCATTAAAAACCGAGTGCATGCTGCGGTACTGGTCATCGGCAACGGTGATGGCTTGGCGTATGGGATGCACAAACGCCTCGTCCCATTGCGATGAAAAATTCGCTCCGCCGTAAGCTTCCGGTTTGGTCAGCGCGGAGTTGGTGCGAAGGTCCTCGGCGATGGTGATCTTATTTTCAAACCGCTCATGAATGTTTCGATTGATCCATTGCAGCAGTGACCAGCCTTCGGGGATCGCTTTTTCGTCCGAGCCATCGACCGAACGGATATACAGCGTCATATCGTAACGCAGTCCATCCATTCGATACTCCTCCAGCCACATCATCGCATTGTCGTGGATGAAGGATCGAACCTCCCCACGTCCGTAATCGGGACGTGAATCTCCCCACGGCGTGCTGCTGCGCCAGTCGTTATAGAAGTAGATTCCACCCTTTTCCTTTTCGCTCCATAAGTCGAACCCCCAAAGATCGAGATCGCTGGGCCCAAAGTGGTTGTAGACGACGTCCATGATGACGGCGATTCCGTGTTCATGAGCCGCTTTGACCAGCCGTTTGAGTTCGTCGGGACCGCCGTAAGTATTCCCCACGGCAAATATGTGAGCGGGATTGTAACCCCATGAATAATCGCCCGCGAATTCAGCAACGGGCATAATCTCGATCGTGTTGACGCCCAACCACCGGAGATACTCCAACTTTTTGATTAAGCAGTCAAACGTTCCAACCGAGTTCTCTTTGGTCCGGTTAAAGGTGCCGATGTGCAATTCGTAGATGACCAATTCGTTGAAGTTCGCCAGCTGGAAATCGTCAGCGCCCCAGTCGAACGCGTGCGGATCATAGACGACCGAATTGCCTACCGAACTTGTCACTTGCCGCGCGTAAGGATCGATACGCAAAACGCGCTGGTCTCCGTTGACGATTTCGTATTTGTACTCGTCGCCCACTTTTGCTTCGGGAACGAATAGATTCCATCTTCCGTCGTCACCCGCATTCATCCGGTGCCGCGCCGCATCCCAGTCATTGAAGCTTCCGACCACGGCAACCGAATCGGCGTGTGGAGCCCAAACTTTAAACGCGACGCCTCCACCGATGAGCGTCGCGCCGAGTTTGCTGTTTTTCAGAATGGGTTTATTCATGCGTTGTTTCGTAAAGAATTTGACGGCCTGAGCACGCGTGAGAGCGCAAAATAGGCGGGGCTGCCAATGAGATATTATGATGAGGACGTTAGGAGGAGGCAGACAGGAAGCCTTTTTATACCCCACAAATCTTCAGCTACGCTTCCGCCGGGCTTGCCCCGGTCGGAGTGAGCAACTGAAAAGCTACAAGAACACACGACAAAAACTCTTTTGGTCCCCGTCGGGCTTGTCCCGGACGGAAGCCATGATTTTCCAAGCAAAGAATCGTCGCTTCCGCCGGGACAAGCCTGACGGAGAGCCGTTTGCCAAGAGAGTTGGTGGTAGCTTGTCAGTTGTGATTCCGACCGGGACAAGCCCGACGGAAATCCAGGTTGCAAAATAGATGTGGGGTATAAAAAGACTCGTTGGCTCGTCCACTACCGATCGCCGTCTCTCGTGGCTCCAAACG
>CALDEW010000278.1 GCA_937942355.1 uncultured Pirellulaceae bacterium
GAAAACTCTGCGTCTGAATCGATTCGATTCTCTTGGACGGCTAATTGATATTGTTCGTCCGACAGAAGCCGCAGATGAACAACTTTCGATTGTCCGGCCTCAATTTGCATTTGAAAATGCGGAGCGCTTTTGGTTCCCGAAAGATCGGGGTTGATGGCTTCCTGTTCTTTATTAACCACGTACCGGTGAAACGCGTCTTTAACGTAGGGCGTTCGGTTGCGACCGTTATAAAGCCCCTTATAGTTCGTTTCGTTGTTGGTAAAGAGCGCCTGCGGCGTTTGCGAACCATCACCTTCAATCAGGAAGTGAAATCGCCCGAGTGACTCTTGATCGGTAACGAAATGGCCCGGCGACTTTTGTTGGATACTGGGCTCGGGCCAATAGCCTTCCCCCTTGCGGCCGGTCGACCAAGTGTTTCGATACCACAGAGTCGGCAACAAATGTAACGGCGCCGTTTCGGGGCCGCGATTGGTGACCGTGACACGGATCAGAATATCGTTGGGGTGACGTTTGGCGTACTCTGCCTGAACATCAAAATATTTGCTATCACGGAACACGCCGGCGTCTTGCAGTTCGTACTCCAGATCCTTCAACGAGCGATTTCGATTCTCCTCACGCAGTTTCTCATAAGGGAATTCGGCCTGAGGATACTTATAGAGCGCCTTCATATAGGCATGCGATGGCGCAGAATCCAAATAGAAGTACGCTTCTTTCACGTCTTCGCCATGATTGCCTTCTGGTCCAGTCAGACCAAATAGACGTTCCTTGAGAATTGGATCTTTCTCATTCCACAGGGCAAGAGCGAAACACAAACGCGACTGACGATCGGTAATTCCCAGCAGCCCGTCTTCACCCCAACGGTAGGTGCGACCGACGGCGTCCTCGTGCGTGAACGAATGCCAGCTATCACCGCCGGCGGAATAATCTTCTCGCACCGTGCCCCATTGCCGTTCTGCTAGGTAAGGGCCCCAGCGTTTCCAATTCGCGGTTCGATCGGCGCTGGATTTGAGCCGAAGTGTTTCTGGACAGCTCTTCTTTGGGTGATGTTTCATGAAATCCTGAAAATTAAAATATACCTAGGCAAAGCGGTTTCGGATGAGTGGTGGGACGCCGACTCTCTTGTTGGCGTTTAATTGGCTTCACCAACAACAGTATAAGGGCAGGGCAACCGTTCGCTAAAGCCCACCTACCCCCACCTTGCCCGCTCGCCAGACTAATAAGACCTTCGCCGCCGCGATATCGCGCGGTGGAATCAGAAACGGCACCTGCGCAACCTGTCGCAGCGACTCGCGGGGCGGTATCCTGTAACATTAACCAAGACCATCCGTACTCAGCACCGATTCAAATCTTTACTACATCTGCATGACTGGCGACTCCAAAAATTCAAAAGCCGATTCGGCTTCCGACATTGGAAGCGACGCTGAAGCTCCAGTGCCTGCAGAACAACACTTGTCCTACGAATTCGATCCAGCGTTATCTGCATTTGAGAACACGGCAAAAAAAGTGCGTTTGTTCCCTCAATCGCCTGGCGTCTATCTCATGAAGGATTCCGCCGGCGTCGTGATCTACGTCGGCAAGGCTACCAACCTGCGTTCCCGCGCCGGCAGCTACTTCCTCAAAGCCGCCAAGCAAGAGCAACGTACGGCCGACTGGATTGGTGATATCGCGGACATCGATTGCATCGTTTGCGAAAGTGAAGTCGATGCGCTGTTGGTGGAATCAAGATTGATCAAGGACATCCAACCGCGAAACAATAAAATCCTCAAGGACGATAAGACGTTTCCTTATCTCCAGATCACGACTCACGAGGATTTCCCGCGCGTCGAAATCACGCGCGAACCAGCCAGCTCGGGCGTGAAGCTGTACGGCCCTTTCCCTAGCGCCGGTGCGCTACGCGGTGCGATTCAGGTCCTGCAACGCATTTTTAAATTTCGCACTTGTTCGCTGGATATCAAAGACGGTGATGATCAGTGGCGATGGTTTCGTCCCTGTTTGTTGGCCAGCATCAAACAGTGCACAGCGCCCTGCAATTTGCGAATCTCAAAAGAGGAATATAAAAAGGACATCAAGCGATTGCACTTGTTCCTTGCCGGCAACAAGAAACGTTTGATCAAGCAATTGAAAACGGAGATGTTGACCGCGTCAAAGGAGTTGGATTTTGAAAAGGCGGCCAAGCTTCGTGACGAAATCGAAATGCTAGAGTCGCTTGATCGACGCGGCGAACTCGACACCCACGCTCAACCAGAAGTTTTCTACGTCGATCCCAAGAAGGGGCTGACCGGACTGAGACAAGTGCTGAAATTGAAAGAAACGCCGCGCTCGATCGAAGGCGTCGACATCGCGCACTTAGGTGGAGGAGAAACGGTCGCTAGTTTGGTCCAGTTCATTGATGGGTTGCCATTCAAACCGGGTTACCGGCGCTACAAAATCAAAAACGTCAAAGGCATCGACGATTTTCGCTCGATTCATGAAGTCGTAGCACGGCGCTTCCAACGGCTTTCCGATGAACAAGAGGCCTTTCCTGACATCCTGCTGATCGACGGCGGTAAGGGGCAGCTAAGCAGCGCGGTCGCGGCGTTTGAGTCATTGGGAATCGAGCCTCCGACGCTGATTTCGATCGCGAAGAAGAACGAGGAGATCTACCGGCCCGGCAATAGTGAACCCTTGATCCTGAGCCGACATGCGTTTTCGCTGCGGTTGCTGCAATACGTTCGTGACGAGGCTCACCGTTTTGCCCAGCATTACCACCACATCCTCCGCAATAAATCGACCTTCAAGTAGTCCCGCCGTGGAAAGGGCTATGTTATTAGCCGCCAGTTCTTGTGCGACAATATGTTGAGAAAACTTTCTCTCCCACCTATACTTACGTGGCTTTCATTTCCACCAGCACACCCACAAGTCGATTTTTTATGGCTGACAACAATCAGGTCTTCTCACTACCGCTCTTTTTGGGCGTCGACGTTGGCGGAACCAATATCAAACTTGGAGTGGTGGACGACTTAGGTCAAACCGTTTGCTATACGAAGTTCCCTTCCCAAGCCGACAAATCACCCGAACCGACCATCGCGCAGATTAAACCCCTGATTGAAAAACTATTGTCAGAAAACGGGTACTCATTTGATGACATCGCCGGGGTGGGAGTGGGAACACCTGGCCCGATGGACATCGAAGGTGGACGGCTGCTGACGCCTTACAACATGCCCGGTTGGCATCACTATCCCATCGTAGAAAATCTTCAAACAGCGACCGGAAAACCGGTGACCTACACCAACGACGCCAACGCAGCCGCGTTTGGTGAATACTGGATTGGCAGCGGACGTCAATACTCCAGCATGATTCTGATCACCCTGGGAACGGGTGTGGGCGGCGGCATTATCGTCGACGACGTGTCCATCGACGGTGCCCATAGCCATGGAGCAGAATGCGGGCACATCATCATCGACACGTCACCCGACGCGCTGATGTGTTCCTGCGGGAAAGCCGGTCACTTGGAAGCCTATGCCAGTGCCACCGGAATCGTCGCTCGGACGAAGGCCGCGCTGTGCGACCATCCCGAGAGTTCCTTAAACAGTTCGAATAAGGAATCTTCTCCGCTTTCGGCGTTGGCCGTTTCTCAAGCCGCCGACGCGGGTGATCCGTTGGCGCTGGAGTTGGTGAAGCAAACGGCCGAGTATCTTGGGCGCGGCATCGCGACGCTGGCGCACATCATTGACCCCGATGCTTTCATTCTTGGCGGCGCCGTAGATTTCGGCGGCGACAAAACACCGCTGGGACGTTCCTTCCTCGACGGTGTCATCGCGGAGACGCGCCGGTTGGTGTTTCCTGTTTTGGGCGAAGAATTGGTGGTAAATTTTGCGAAACTCGGTGGTGATGCTGGCTTTATCGGAGCGGCGGGCATGGCTCGGTCCCAATTCAAGAAATCGGCATCTCTCTAAATCCGATTTCTGCCTATAATCCCCCTTGATATCGCGGGCTATGTGCCTGCATCAGACCATTCTCTGCCGGCCCCTTCGCCAACTTATGTCACAAAAGATCGACCCCAAAAACATCCGCAACTTCTGCATCATCGCTCACATCGATCACGGCAAAAGCACACTCGCCGATCGACTACTTGAGCACACCGGCACGATCACCAAGCGCGAGATGCAAGACCAGATCCTCGACGACATGGATCTGGAACGTCAGCGCGGCATCACGATCAAAGCCCGCGCCGTGGCGATCCAAGTGAAAAAAGACGGCCAATGGTATGAGTTGAATTTGATCGACACGCCGGGGCACGTGGATTTCCAGTACGAGGTCTCCCGATCATTGAGCTGTTGCGAAGGGGCGCTGCTGTTGGCCGACGCGTTCCAAGGCGTTGAAGCGCAAACCGTCGCCACAGCCTACGCGGCGATCGAACATGATCTGGACATCATTCCCGTCGTCAACAAGATCGACCTTAAACACGAACGGTCCGATGAAGTCATCCGCGAAATGGAACAGACGATCGGTATCAGCGGCGACGAAGTGGTGAAGGTCAGCGCCAAAACGGGCATCAACATCGACGAACTGATCGACGCCATCATCGACCGCATTAAGCCTCCGGTCTCAGATGCCAAGGCTCCCTTGCAGGCGATGATCTTTGATTCGCACTACGACGAATATCGTGGAGCGATCACTTACGTGCGCATCGTCAGCGGAACCGTTAAAAAGGGTCAGAAGGTACAGATGATCCGCGGCAAGAAGACTTACGAAGTCATTGAACTTGGACAGTTCTGCCCCAAACAAACGCCGCGCGAGGAATTGGTCGCGGGTCAAGTCGGCTATTTGGTTTGCAACATCAAGTCATTAGAAGACGTCAACATCGGTGACACCGTTTCTGGCGTTGGCAAAGACGCGGCCGAAGCGCTGCCCGGTTATCGCGAACCCAAGCGGATGGTTTACTGTGGCCTCTATCCGTCTGACGGGCAAGACTTCTCCGAACTGAGAGACGCGTTGGGGAAGCTTGCCGTTAACGACCCCAGCTTTGAGTTCATGGCCGAATCCAGTGACGCCTTAGGTTTCGGTTTCCGTTGCGGTTTCTTGGGTATGCTGCACATGGAAGTTGTTCAGCAACGCTTGGAACAGGAATCGGACGTTGATTTGGTGCAAACGGCACCGAACGTCACCTATGAGATTCTGACCAAACGTGGAGAAACACTTCACGTTCACCGTCCGCAGGATGTACCTGACCCGGGTGAGATCGAGGAATTTCGCCAACCGATCGTGCGCGTGAATTTGATCCAGCCTGAAGAATACGTCGGAGCGGTGATTAAGCTTTGCCAAGAACGGCGCGGTATCCAGCAAAGCACCGAATACCTTTCGGCGTCGCGGATTATGCTGACATATGACCTGCCGCTGGCCGAAGTGATCTACGACATGCATGACCGT
>CALDEW010000279.1 GCA_937942355.1 uncultured Pirellulaceae bacterium
CTTCAAGCTGCGTGCCGTCGTTTTTGGTGATCTTGTATTGCACAAGATGGCTGTCGCCGGGGTTGGGGGCGAAGAACCGATAGCCGTGACCCATGAACAGACCGCGGTGCAACGGCGCCAATGTTGCGGCGATCGGTGCGGTGAGGTGTTGTGAATTGATTGGGTTGGATAATGGCCCCATGAGCAAAACGAACAGGTAGGCCAAAATAAGCACCGACGCGAGCGCGCGTTGCCGGGTTGCCCAAGGCAACCCAGCAGCAGGCGCGGTCGTGTCGGCTTCGGCCGTTGAAGCGCGGTGGTCGGCTGAAGCCCCCAACGGTGTAGGTTCTGCAGATGCACTTCGTTTCTGTCTTCTTTTTTTCGAACTCATGACCCCTTAATTTTAGTTGTCGTCAGCCCATAAAAAGAACCCGTTTCTACCAAGACGGTAAAAACGGGCTGATATGAGATATCATCATCGGCACAACCGATCGCCGCGAAAGTGTGATTCGGCGATTGCCAGAGTCCTATTTTCGAGCGATCGCAGTGTGGTGTGCTTTGCGATCGGATTCAGAACCGCCCATGGCGATCATTTTCTTGGCTCCTGCGACCAAATCAAGCGTCCTGGTTTCAACGACTTGCTTGCCGTCCTTAAGGTAGCGGACTTCGATTTTGTAATCATTCCAAGACTGCTCATTGGAAAGCTTACGTGTCGAAAATGTGCGGATTTTGCCTTTGGCCTTCGTCTTTTGGCCGTCCAGCAAAACCTCGGCGTCAACAGGAACTCTTAAAACCAGCGTAGTAACCTGTGGCTGATCGAAATTGAATCCAACCAAACGATCTTGGCCAGGACGCATGCTGACCAATCGAGTCCGCACGATGTCACGCCCGTCTTTGTTAACGACGGCTTTGACGCGGTAGCGGTAGTTTTTGTCTTGAGACAAGTTACGAGATACGTACTGTCGAAGTGTTCCCTCAGTTTTGGTAAGTTTTCCGTTGATGTAGACCTTAGCATCACGAGGTAACTTCAGTGACAGGATCGCTTTGGAATTTCTTTTGCGAAACTCAGTTGAACCCGCGTCAGCATCTGGAATCGGAGCGTCTGGCATTCCATCGCCAAAACTTGGTGCGGCACCCGGCGCAACACCGGGATCGACCGGGCCGTAGATCGAGCCAGGTTGGGGCTGAACAGAATTGTCGATTGAGCGATCAAACACCTCCGTCGCACCATAGTCCAAAACAGGTGCGTCGTATCCGGTTTCCACAGCGCCGGCAGCGCCGTAGCTTTCCAAAGTACTGTCGATCATGGAACCACTGTCGTAGGTCGGCAATTCCAAGCTGCTAATGGGACTGCTGAAAGCGTCCTCGATGCTGCCATAGACCAGTCCACTGTCGTAGGACAATCCGCTGTCATAAGTTGCGACAGGAAAAGAAGCCTCGAAAGAGCTGATCGGGTAGCTGAGGTCTGAAGCATCACTCAAATAACTTGAACCCCAGTCGCCGTAGTAGTTTTCTGTTGCCGTACCGGAATAGAGTCCACCGGTGGACCCGTAGCTGTCGGTGGCAGCGTATGACAACCCAGAACTCCAAGTCGAAGATCCTAGACCTCCGCCCACACTGCCAGCCGAGCCTCCTCCGACGGTGAATGAGCCAGTTGAGCCCCATCCACCGGTGGAACCACCACCCAATAGTCCGCCGCCGAACAATCGATTTCGTAAGGCTCCTCCGCCTAAGAGTCCGCCGCGACTGCCAGCGAAGCCCATGCTTCCGCCCCTGCCGATGTTTGCGATTCGATTGCCGATGAGGCCGATGCCATCTCCAACGGCGCCTACTCCGTTGCCCACGATACCCAGCAAGTTTTGTAGCGGGCGTCGTCCGGCGAGTAAACCGCCACCGCCCCAGCTGCCACCACCTGAACCAAATCCGCCTCGGGAACTTCCCCAGCTGCCGCCGTAGGCGTTGGCCGATTCAGAAATCCCTAACGACAAAACGATCATCAAAGCGACAATCGCTCCGAATTTGCCTGTCCATTGCTTGATCATTAATCTCTCCTAACAGTTCATCGGTTGCAAAATCATAGTTGCCGGTCTCAAAGAGCCAAACAATCAAAACGCGAATCCTGAACGGACCTCGTCCTGCCCCATTGTCCCACGAAGCACCGGCAATTCAATTCGACACGGCCTGACATTGGCAGAAAAAGCAGAGATATTTTCCTTCGATCCAAGAATGGCCTAATCGGCGGTGGCTACTGGAAAAAAGCGCGAAAATTTGCTCAGATGCAGCTTATGAAAGGCACAGTTCACGTTTTCGATTTTCTCAGGTCTGCTGATCTGCCGGCTGATTCTGCCGCAGGAGCCGGTGTTTTGCCGACAGGGCTGTGCCCAATCTTTGGAACCGACCGCTTTTTAAAAAGGCTTTGCATCGCATCTTTGACCGCCCGGTTTGGGGCTGAGGAAGAAGATTTTGCGCCCTCAACCTACGACGGCAACCAGGCGACTTGGCCCGACATTCAAGACGAACTGTTCACTCGTTCGCTGTTTGGCGGTGACGGTCCCAAACTTATCATCATCGATGATGCGGAACCGTTTGTCAAAAACTATCGCGAACGTTTGGAGGACCTAGCGAAAGAAGATTTTGCTGGTTTGCTGGTTATCGTGGTCGACAAGTGGGCCAGCAATACGCGGCTGTTCAAGGCAGCGGCAAAAAACGGATTGCAGATTAAATGCACTCCGCCTCACAAGGGTAAAAGCAAAAAGATCGACGAAAAACAAGTGCAGCAGTGGTTGGTCGATCGTGCTGGTGAGGAATATCAATACAAGCTTCCGCCCAACGGCGCCCAGACAGTGATTGATTTGACCGAATGCAATTTTGGTCGAATGGATCAAGAGCTGCAGAAGATCGCGCTGTACGTCGACAAAAAAGGCAATGTCACCAACGAGACGATTAAACAGGCGGTTGGAGGTTGGCGAGCGGAGACGATGTGGGCTGCGCTCGATGCGGCGGTTGATGGCGACGCGGGTAAGGCGCTGACGTTGCTGGACCAGATGTTGCGCGGCGGGGAGTACCCATTGGCGCTGTTCGGTCAAATGGCTTGGTCGCTTCGGCGTTACGGACAAGCCACAGAGATCGTCTATCAACAAATGCGTGCAGGCAAAAAGCCTAGGATCGGTGACGCGGTTCGGGAGGCAGGATTTAATGCTTGGGGAGGCGAGATCGAAGCGGCTGAGCAGCGGTTGAAAAAAATGGGCAGCAAACGCGCTCGAAATCTGCTCGATTGGTTATTAGAGGCGGATATGGCGCTCAAGCGTTCTCACTCTCACGAAACACGTGGTCGTTTGGTTTTGGAAACGCTGTTGGTGCGGTTGGCCGATGAATTAGCGCCGGCGTAAATCCTGAAGATTCACAGAGCGCCGTTGCTGCGTTGCGTGGTGAAGAGCTGAGAAGTCGTTCTTCTTTCAATCGCCCAATTCGAAATCTTCGATGCCAAGTTCTTCCATCGTTTTTGCCAGTTCGCCATCAGGTTTTGCGCTGACGGAATCGTTAGCATCGCCGCCTGTGTGCTTTTGAACCTGTAATCGGTTGCCTTCAACGGAGACAACTTTTACTGATTCACCCGCTTCGATGGGAAAGCCCTTGGTAACGGCGTCGAATTTTTGATCGTCAATAATGACAATGCCGCTGGGATACATCTTGGTTTGCGCGACGCCAATTCTCCCAATCTGGTCCGCTACGCGGACGTAGTGGCTGCTCTTAGGCATGACGTTTTCTTTTTTGATGTCGCCGATCAAGATCATACGCCCAATCGGTGTGTGAGGCCAGATTTTGACGGCTGCGGCAAACAAGAACGGAATCGCGACGACAATCAACAGCAGAAAAATGGATCCATACATCACACTATGTAAGAACGCGGCGGCTACAGCCGCGATTGCGACCAGCAGAGCGATAATACCAACGGTACCGGCGGTAGGTAAGAATACCTCGACCGTCAGCAGTAGTACCGCAACCAGAATCCCGATGATGGAAAGGAGAAAATATGACATGACAGTAGGTGTTGCACGATTGAGTTGGCAGGAACGTTTTTAGATTCTACTTAAAATTTCTTTTGTCTAAACCTTCCTGACCACCACTCGATTGGCAACGGCCTCGATAACTTCGACGGCTTCGCCCTTTTCGACGACCTGTCCCTGTGTGATGACGTCGCAAATGTGATCGCCGAACTGCGCCCGACCTGAAGGCATTAATTTTGTGGCCGCGATTCCTTGTTGGCCCATCAAGTGAGCAAGATTGGCAGTGGCTTCGGAGTCGTTGTTGTTTCCCAAATTAAGTTCTGGTTTTTCAGGCGGAGCCAGAATTACGTTTTTCAAAAATGGCGTATCGGGTATCAGACGCGGCAGCAACAGCACCGCAGCCACAATTCCAAACCCGGCACCCACCAAGGGGAACAATGAATTGGGAAGTCTTTCATATTCTCTTACATTCAGCGGAACCAAAAATGACTGAGCCGCCAGCACAACGGAGATGCACACCATGATGATTCCGCCGATGCCAAAAATTCCGAAACCGGGGATGACAAAAACTTCCATTAGGATGAAGGCGATTCCGATGACAAATAGAAGTATCTCAAACCATTCAGCGTTACCATCAAAATATTGAGCCCAAAAGA
>CALDEW010000280.1 GCA_937942355.1 uncultured Pirellulaceae bacterium
GCCCCGAAGAGCCTGTGTTGTATGTGCCCAACGACAAGACTTTCGTTTTTGGGATGGAATCCTTCATCAAAAAGATGCTCTCAGCGAAAGGCTCTACCAGTGGCTTGATCGACTTGGTGAAGAAATCCACTAGTGAAGAAGATCACTTTAATGCTTTTCTGAATGTCGAACCTGTTCGAGCCATTATCGATCAGAACCTTCCTCCAAAAAACCAATTGCCGCTTCCGTTTCAGCCGTTCCGGAGCATACCGGACGACATCGAGTCTGTGGTCATGCGGTTTAGCGCGTCGGGAGGCTCGAAAAATTATGTGAAGTTCAATGCCGTTGATGAAGACGCCGCCGCCAAAGTCTCCAGAACGATCGAGCAAGCGATCAGCATGGGGCACGGGATGTTGATGAGCCAAATAGCGAGCGAATTCAATGATCAGCCAGTCATGATGAAAGCGTTAGAAGATTATGATGAACGTGTTGGTGACCGGATCGAGGGAATGCTGAAACCAACGGTAGAGGGCCGGACATTGATCTTTGTTGCTCCCAACGAACAAGCGGAGCTGACAAACGTGGCCATTGTAGGAACATTGGTTGGCATGCTACTACCGGCAGTGCAACAGGTTCGGGTAGCAGCTCGACGCACCCAGTCGCTGAACCAACTTCGCCAAATTTGCCTCGCGTCACTGAATTATGAAAGTGCCCACCGGCATTTTCCTGGAAACATTGCCGACGACGACGGTAAACCGCTGCTTAGCTGGCGGGTTGCGATCCTGCCCTATCTGGAAGAGAACGAGTTGTACGAACAGTTTCACCTTGATGAACCATGGGACAGTCCGCACAACATTGAACTGATTGATCAGATGCCAGAGGTTTTTCGTAGTCCAAACTCGATCCATCCGAATACGAAGACCGTCTATCTGGGTTTTGAAGGGGAAGGAACCATGTTTGACCCTGATGAACCAAAGGTTGGATTTCGGAGTATCACTGACGGAAGTTCCAACACAATTTTGTGCGTAGAAGCAAATGATGAGGTGGCGGTCGAGTGGTCCAAGCCACAAGATATAAAATTTGACCCAGATTTTCCAAACGCGCACGTTGGCGGACTTTTACCGGGCGGTTTCAACGTGTCGCTTGCTGATGGTTCTACTCATTTTGTTTCCATAGCGATTGATCCCCAAGCGCTTGCAAATCTGATCCTGCGAGATGATGGAAATGTCGTCAATGTCACTAATTGGTAGTCGCTGTCACCTGGTGATCTTCATTTCAATGTAGCTACCGTCTTCACCGCCGCAGTAAACGCGATGTTCGGCGGCGACGTAGTCTTCTTTGGTCGCTTTAAAGATGTTGTCAACGTACTTCTGTGGATTACGGTCGATCAGAGGGAACCAGGTACTTTGCACGTGGATCATAATTCGATGTCCGGTTCTAAAGGTGTGGTGCACGTCCTGTAAAGGAAGGTTCACCGTTTCAATTTTTCCCGGTGTGAAAGGCTCGGGTGTTTCGTAGCTATTGCGGAAGCGGCCACGGATAACTTCGCTGCGAATCATTTGCTGGAAATCGGCCAACGGCGGGCGCGGCTTTTCCGGATCGCTGCTTGGTGGTGTGACGTAGTCGCCAGGATACACGTCGATCAGCTTCACGACCCAATCGGCAGCAGACTGTGATGTTGATACGCGCAAGTGACTGGTTAAGTCACCGGTCACGGTCAGAGGTCCCGTTAAGGGGTTGGTCTGAAAAACTAAAACATCGTCTCGCACGGAAGCGAACCTTTGATCGTCCGTCATGTAGGGGCGCGGCGTGTAGCGGAATTTAATTCTCTTCTTAGTGCGATAAGGCACCGGATCAAACGGGTCGCTGACAAATTCGTGGAAGGTCGTTTCGGTTTCAGGTTGTTGGCTGAGCTTATTGTCGTGAGTGAAATTCAGCCGCAATGTTTGAGCGCCAATGGGTGGCCACTTGCGATACTTCTTCCATTGTTGGGTGCCGGTGTCAAACATCAGCGCTTCAAAATCGGGTCGCTCAGCCGAACCTTTTAGAAAGTGCCGGAAAAAAGGAGCTTCGACCGAATTCTGGTAGTCCGTTGCCAGGCCCGTTCCAAATTCAATCGCTCCAATGCGTTGGGCTTTGCCGTCGCGCTGAGACCAGTCACCATGCGACCAAGGGCCCATTACCAAAATGTTAAATATCTCCGGATTGTTCTTTTCCAGTTCACGATAAATTGCCAGTGGACCGTAAAGATCTTCCGCATCGAACAATCCACCGACGGTGAGGACATTGGCTTTTACATCCGAGAGATGCGGGAGAATGTTTCGCGATTGCCAAAAAGAGTCGTAGTTGGGGTGATCGGTTATCTGTTGCCAGAATTCATTGCCCGCCGGCAGCAGATCTTCGACTTTGCTCAGCGGCAACAGTTCCATATAGAACTTCCAGGGATCGCGCTCTGTCGGCGCAGATTCAGAATACCACTTCCAGTTCGATGGCCCTTTGTGTTGATAGCCAAAGGTGTTGGTGGCGAAGAGATAGCCCAGGGTATAGGTGCCGCGATGGTGAAAGTCATCAAAGAAGAAATCGGCAATGGGTGCTTGTGGCGAAGCGCAGACTAATGCCGGATGCTGTTCAGCCAAAGCCGCCGCGCTGTAGAAACCGGCATAGGAAACACCCCACATGCCGACTTTCCCATTATTGCCTTCGACATTCTTTATCAGCCAATCGATCGTGTGAAACGTATCCGAGCTTTCGTCAACGACTTCGTCACCATCGACGTGTGGCCGCATGTTATCAAAAGTGCCTTCGGACATCCATCGTCCGCGTACATCCTGGTGAACGAAGATATAACCTTCGTCCTCCAGTATCGCCGACGGTCCGATGCGCGAATTGTAGCGGTCTTCTCCATAGGGTTCGCAGCCATACGGCGTACGCTTGAGCATGATCGGGTAAGACTTGCTGCGATCGCGTGGTGCATAGATCGCGGCAAACAGCGTCGTTCCGTCTGGCATAGGGATGCGCGCTTCGGTTTTGGAGTACTGCGCGATGATGCGATCGGCGCCTGGTAACTGCTGGGCGCACAGCATGCTTGAAAAGCAAACCAGTACAAAGACCGAAGAACTAATGCCGATGAGTTTTTTTCGCATTGCGGTAGACGAGTAATTGATTGAGGCGAACGTAGACCCAAATGCCACTTTATCGTATTGAGTCAATTCGAGCAGCGCGTAAAAAAACCCAGCGGCAAAATGGCTGGGTTGATTTTTGAGCCGGAGTTCTAAGCCCTGTCTTACTCGACCACTTTTACCTTGGAACGGTTGGCCAGAATTCCGAAGATGTCTTTGGCGTCTTTCTCAGACAATCCAATGCAACCGGAGTGGCCTGAAATCTCGTCTTGGGAGACTGTATGAATGCAAAGGCTTCCCGTCATGCCGATCCAATAGGGGCCATAACCATTCTCTGGTGATTCTGGCGGGAAGTCATTGCCGTCCGCGTCGCGCCATGTGTGACCGTGAACGGATTTCGCGACGACGTTATAGTCGCCTGGTCGCGGGTTGCCAGAGATTCCAAGTTTCACAGGAAATCGACCTGCGTATAGGTTCTTTAAGAACAGGGTTAGCGTCTGCGAACTCATGTCCACTTCGGCGTGGAAGGGCCCGTTGATCATTTTCAGTTCGGTGCCCGCAACAACGTTGGGTTTATTGCCAATTTGTTTGCGATTGATATTGTAGACAACCTGAGCAGGAACCTGCCAACGATTGGCGATATCCGACAGCGTTTCACCAGGCTTCATTTTATAAGACGTCGTTTTGAAGTGGTGTTCGGATGAGTAAATGACTTTACCTGCTAACGCATCGAGCCAATCGTTAAGTTTGGTTCGTTGGTCAGCATTGAGATCGTCATTGCGATAGTAGCGCGTCAACAACGACAAGGCTCCGCGAAAGTTCTTTTCATCAACCATTTTTTCGACCATCACCCAAGCCTGTTCGATATTGGCGAGCTTGCTGTTATCGAATGCTGTGGCTGACGGATCTAAGTTTGCTTGTTGAACGTTTTGAACGTTTAAGTCCATGCCGAGAGGGCTTTGCTCAGAAACCAAGCGATTTTCGGCGTTGTTGGTCAGTTCGATCGGTTGGGCTTCAAATTCGCGTTTGGGCTCGTTGCCGCCAAAATCACTGTCGATGGAAATCTCAGGGGTTTTTTGAATCGGTGGAACGATAAAATCACCTCCTGAATTTGTATCAATGGAAACCTTCTCAGTCGCGCTGTTCATTTCCGTTTGCAACGCATCGATTAGGCCTTCGTCGCGACCCGGTTCAATTGTTTGCTTGGTCGCCAATTTCGCGCCAGAAAGATCGGGCATGTTTTGCTGAAAATCATTGACGGATTGGTTGATGTTCTTTTGAAGCGCGTCGACGTTTGAATGTAGATTGCCGGCAAGCTGGTTTCCTAAGTTTTGAGTAGGATTGGCAACTTGATTAACCGTTTGACCAACCGCTTGATTGAATTGGTTCAACTTGTTCTGCGCTTGGCTGGAAACCTGTGAGAATTTTTGGCTAAAATTATCGCGCGCAGCTGAGGCTTGATTCTGTAAGTTATTGACCTGTTGGTTGACTTGGTTCGATGCTGAGTTTGCTATGCTGCCGGCGGTTTGGTTGAAATTATTTCGAAGTGCATCGAAACTTGGCGCCGGAGCCGCTTGCGTTGGGAAGTTCGGTTGAGTGTTTTGTTGAAGTGGATATTGATTTTGCGTTCCCTGAGCGATTTGATAAGCTTGGTTTGGAAACCCGTTGGATGAAACGAGTTGCCCGTTTGTTTGGCGATTAAACTGGTTGTGGTTGTTAAACGGGCCGCCGTTGTAAGGATTATTCCCGTTGGGTTGCTGCTGAATAGCTTGTTGTTGAAATGGCTGCTGTTGAAATGGTTGCTGTCCAAATGGTTGCTGGCCGAATGCCGGTTGGCTGCCATCGCTAATGCCCAATTCGGTTGCGAGGTCGTTTGGGGAGGACGAACGATCGGGGGATGAGAAGTGATAGAGGCCGACAGAGACAGCCAATAGTAAAACTGCAACACCGGTACTTTTTAGAGAATGCACTTGAGTCCTCCTGACTCGATTTCTTCCAGTTTTTACCGACGCATTCCGTGCGTCAGGGATATACGAAGCGGGACGTTAGCAAAGTTGTCGTGGTATAGGAAGGCTGATCCTGCTGGCGAAAAAAGTGATAGCGTTAACGTCGCTCAGGCAAGGAAGAACTGCCCGTTGCCGCGTTCAACTGTCCTTCAATTTTTTGCGTATTGTCTTTAATCGCTGTTTCAGCTCTGCCTCAAAACCTCTATCCACCGGTTGGTAGTAAGTTCGGTCTACCCCTAAGTAGTCCTGTGCCGCGACGCCATCGTCGGCCTTATGAGAATTCTTGTATCCCGTGCCATGGCCTAGCTTGGCTGCTTCACGGAAGTGGCTATCGCGCAATGCGCGTGGCACAGGTACGACACCGTGTTCGCGTACGTCTCGGCGAGCCATGCTGATGGCTACTGTCGCGGCGTTGGATTTCGGTGCGCAAGCCAAATAGGCCACCGTCTGCGAGAGCGTCAGTTGGCACTCGGGCAATCCAATCTGTTCGCAGGCTTGGGAACAAGCAACCGCCAGTGGCAACGCATGCGGATCCGCATTGCCCACGTCTTCGCTGGCCAAAATGACCAATCGACGACAGAGGAAACGCACGTCTTCGCCACCTTCGAGCATTCGGGCTAACCAATACAGACCGGCGTCGGCGTCGCTGCCACGGATGCTCTTGATCAACGCACTGGCGCAATCGTAGTGCTCGTCGCCAGTGGCATCATATTGAAACGCGCGCTGTCCTACCGCGTCCTTGATCGCGTCTCGGTCAAGCGTAACCGGATTGATGCCCAACCCTGATGCGATGACCGCGGTCTCGAGTATCGAAAGTGCTTTGCGAGCATCTCCGTCACAAATATCCGCCAAATAGTCTTCCCCGTCATCTGATAGAGTGACTTTCTGACGTCCTAGACCGTTCACATCGTCAGCCAAGGCATTTCTGAGTGTCGTCTTGATGTCTTGTGGTGACAGTGGTTCAAACTGAAAGATTTGACTGCGACTGACCAAGGCCCCGTTAACTGAGAAGAATGGATTGGACGTTGTCGCACCAATAAGCGAAACAACTCCATCTTCAACGTCGGCCAACATGGCGTCCTGCTGAGCCTTGTTAAAGCGGTGAATTTCGTCAATGAATAGTAATGATCCGCGGCCGCCGGTTGCCAGTTCGTCGCGCGCTTTCTGCAGGACTTCGCGCAGTTCTTTGACTCCGTGTAGCACCGCATTAAGCTTGAAGAATTTTCGCTTTGTCGCGTTGGCCAAGAGGCCGGCGAGCGTGGTTTTGCCGGTGCCAGGGGGACCATAGAAAATGACGCTGCCAATCCGGTCGGCATCTACCAACTGTCTTAATAATTTCCCCTCCCCAAGAATGTGCGGTTGACCGACAAACTGGCTTATTTTCTGTGGACGCATGCGAGCTGCAAGTGGTTTTGCAGACTGTAGATTCGCTTTTTCGGCAGATTCAAAAAGAGACATAGCTGTCGTTATTTTTTGGGTACGTTTGTCGGTTTAAATTGTTGAATCTTAACAGTGGGCTACGTACAAAACGAATGTAGTCAAAATCGTTTCAGCCAATCGCAACTGTAAGCGTTTTCATGTTATCTCAATTACGAACGGCTGGTTATTTTTCACTCGAAAGTGATTTAGATAACAGTTTGCTGTGCCCAAAAGAAAGTCTTTGTTTATACTCTGCGTCTAATCTGACACTTGCCGATTCTGGCAAATCTACCCGGTCGTTTTGGCTTGTTGGCGAAATTGACAACAAGCCCAATCCGCTGAATTCAATCTTATCATAAGAGTAGAATCTGAGCATATTTATGAATACAACTAAGAACAAAGTGTCAAAATGTGTTATGGCTCGCATAATGCGGCAAGGCAAGACACTTCAGAAGAATTTCACCCTGCGTGAATACAAGACTTGGACCAAAGCGCAAACGGCTGCCGACAAATGGGTCGTTAAAATGAAGAAGGAATTGCCCCCAATTGCACCCGCCAAAGGACGTATGAGCAAGCGCAATTCGTCCGGAGTAGTCGGTGTTTGGCCGCGCATGACCACTTATGGCAAGGGAAAAAATACGAAGTACTATTGCCGTTGGTACGCACGATGGCCCGAATGCCCCTTAAAGGGCGGCGTCAGTTTCTCCGCCGACCAGCATGGAGACGACGAAGCGTTCGCGATGGCGTATCTCGCACGTGTTCACGAGACGGTTGACCGCGAATGGGTTTTGAAGAAGTTCAAAGCGTTTAAAAGAACGAAAAAATACAAGCAAATCGTTGATACGAAGCAAATGGAATTCGCTTAATCAGCGACCTTGAGATCTGCCTCACATGCGGGGCCTAGGTTTCTCATTTCCGAAATTTTCCGCGTGTCGACGGCAGTCTTCGATGTCATTTTTGCGGCCATGGTTACTTTCCCAACTGGTCCGCCACGTGCGACGCGTCGTAAATCTTAACTAGCGCTTCCCGGATGGCACTGCTGTGAACGCTGACGCTTCTGGCCTGTCGATCGTCGTATTGATAGTCTGCCGAAAGCGATTGCAGATTGCCATCGAAAATCAGTCCGACCAATTCAAGGTCCTTGTTAACCACCGGGCTGCCTGAATTTCCACCGATGATGTCTGCGGTGCTGACAAAGTTGAACGGAGTGTCCGGGTCAATCGTTTCTCGATTTTCGATCCAGCTGGTTGGCAATTGATAATCTTCCAAGCCTTCATGGTTTTCGCTGTGTTTGAAGGCGCCGTCCATCGTCGTCCAAGCTGGAATTTGTTGCCCGTTGAGCTCATATCCTTTGACGGGCCCAAAGGCCAAACGCAGCGTAAATGTCGCGTCGGGGTAAGTCGCTGTTCCTTGGGTGGCGAAAAGCGCTTCGGCGATCAAAGCATAGGCCTGTCGTTGGGCTTCGAGCAGTTGCTCTGATTCTTTTTGCTCGGCCCGCACATCTGCGTCGACGGCTTTGGCTAACCGGATCATGGGATCATTACTCGCGTTAATCGCTGTAGTGCCTCCCGAAGCCAATTGCTTTCTGAAAGCTATATCGTCCAGTTGCGTTTGGTTCACCGCTGCGCTGGCCAGCTGAACCGGACTGGCACCCCGAAGCATCTTTTGACAAACCTCAGAGTCAGCACCCAGAAGTTCGACCGTACGGCCGATCGAATCGGCAAGTAACGCTTGTTCGAGCCCTTTATAGATGGGTGCCGATGAGAACAGTTGTTGCTCAAGCGATTCGCGCGACGAATCACGGAACTCAGGCAGACGCTCCGCCGAGGGCTTGGTGTCCTCTTCTGCCATCTGTACCAGCGTTTGAGCAATCTCAAAGAGTTGTGAACTGATGCGTACACCGGTGCCCAGGCGAGCTATTTTCTTTTTTTGGATCTCTTCAATCGCGGCAAAGGCCTTGTCATACTTGGCCAACTCCGGGTTGGCCGCGATTTGTTCTCTTAGTTTTTTCTCGAAGGCGATTTTGCTGTTCAGGATTGCAGGATCCTGAAGCCCCTGCAGTTTTCCGGTGTAGAGTTTTCGTGCGTTCTGAATACCAAACAGATCGTCTTTGGCTTGGCGAGCTTCTTCGACGCCGCGTAGCGAGTACTGTTGCAGCAAAACCTCGCGCCGACGGAAGTAGTCCAACGAATAGGGCAGCATATGATCGCGCTGCGTCTTCAATGCATCGACGGTGAAAATGCGGCGAGTGCGACCAGGGTTTCCCGATACAAAAACAACTTCGTTTTCCGCCGGGCCGTTTGGGGACCATTTGAGAAAATGTTCGATGACCGCAGGCTGATCGTTTTCATAAACGCGAAAAATGCAGGCGTCTAAACAGAATCGTGGATAGTTGAAGTTGTCAAAATCACCCCCAAAGAAAGCGATCGCGGATTCCGGAGCCCAAACTAAACGAACGTCAGTGTATTTTTTGTACTGGTAAAGGTGGTATCGACCTCCTCCAAATAGCGTGACAACATTACTACGTAGTCCCGATTCGTCTTTGGCGGCCTGTTCAATTTCACCGATGGTTTTTCGCCGCTCGGTCGCGGCCGTAGCGTCGTCCATACCCGCGTCGATCTTTGCGTTGACTTCATGGGTGACGTCTTTAATGTTGACCAATTGATTCAGTTCAAGATCAGGCGCCTTGAGTTCATCGGAGGTCGTTTTCGCCAAAAAGCCGTCTTTTAAGTAGTTGTTTTCTGGAGTGGAGAGTTTTGCCAACGTATCACTACCGACGTGATGGTTTGTTAGCACCAGTCCGTTGGAAGATACAAACGAAGCTGAACCGCCAACGTTAAATCGAACGGACGATTTCATCAAATGATCAGTCCATTGATCGTCAGGTTCGACATCGTAGGTAGACTTTAGATGGTCGACCGGCAAAGCGTTGAATAACCACATTCCTTCGTCAGCACGGAGGTGATTTAGAAATGTCATTGCGACAAACATGACTGTTAGAGAAAACGGCTTGCAGATATTCGGCATCACGAATCCTTTTGATTCTGCAACGTGCAGATTGATTAAAGTTTAAGGTTAGTTAGAGGCATCATAATGACTATTTCCACGATCCGCGACCGATAGCGCGATTCTCGCCAGTACCACATGTATTCAACATTTTGAGGGTGCAAAGTAAGAAAGTTGTTCGCTCAACGGTCTGATACTGCGGGGAAAAGCGTTTCAACCCCGTTTTTGTAATGCCGCACCACCTTGACATTCGATAACTGGAATAGCGTGGCAACGGTGCCGCAGAGTTGGTAGCACCTCAACGACGAAGATTCAATTCATGATCGTAAAACAAAGCTTTCAATTATTCCTATTTTGTTTTTGCGTGACAGCGGTCACGCCTTGCTTGGGATTTCAGTCTGGCAGTCGCAGTGTGACGCCCAGTGTTGGCGGTAGTGCGACACGCAGCCTTTCACCAGCGTTTGCTGAACCTTCGATCACAGGTCAGCAGTTCACGTCGCCAGCTCAAAGTTTTCCGACGTTGCAAAGTACTCAAACGCCACAGACCTTTGCTAACCCCTACCCCCGGTCGGTGGAGCGATTTGATTTCTCCGACGGCGGCCAAGTGGTAATGCCGCAACCGGCGCTCCCGCAGTCCGGCGGCAGCGGCGGGGCAGTTCCGGCATCGGCGCTCACCGATCCCATCTTTGAGGTGCATGATCCGGCCTCTATCTATGCCGTTGATCATTCGGCTTGGGATTGTTTTTTGTCCCGCTACGTCACTACAGATTCGATCGGGATTAATCGAGTTGCCTACAGCCGTGTCAGCGCTGAAGATTTTCGCGCGTTGCAATGTTACCTTCAACGTTTGCAATCTACCGACCTGCGGGCACTTAATCGCAACGAGCAGTTGGCGTTCTGGTTTAATCTTTACAATGCCCGCACCATATCGCTGGTATTGGAGAATTATCCGATCCGTTCAGTCCGTCAGATCAAGCAAAACCTAACCGACTTTGTCGGGCCTTTTGATGATCCGGGAGTC